>NZ_JAYGHD010000336.1:0-25316 GCF_034932245.1 Nostoc sp. UHCC 0251 | reverse complement strand
GGGGCAGAGGGGAAAGAACAAGGCACATTGAACTCTCCCCTGCTCCCCTGCTCCCTTGCTCCCCTGCTCCCCTGCTTTTTTCACGCTGCCAAGGAGTTTTCTGTGACGATCGCAACTTTAGACCCTAATTCTGAAACCCAGCCTGTTGAAAATGAAATCCAGATAGAAGAAATTTTGGCTAATGTGGCTCTAATCAAAGCAGTCTTTCAATCTGCTAAGGGGCCAAAGGTCGCTCAATTGCAGCAGAAGGTAAGTCAAATCGAAGCTTTTATCGAAGCTTTGGCTAAGGATTCGCCCAGTGACAATGATGAAAATGTTCGAGGGGCTTTTCAACTCCAGCGAGAACAACTTGCGGCCATCGATCGGCAAATGCAACAGGCAAAAGGTCAAACTGCACTTTTGGAGGTTACAGCCACCGCCCTTCGAGATGTTCTCAGTGCCGATCGCGTCTTGATTTATCGTTTTGAGGAAGATAATCGCAGTCGAGCGATCGCTGAAGCTATACAACCGGGTTGGACATCCTTGCTCAACCAATCCCTACCGATAAATTTGTTTGTTACTACCGATGTTGGCGACAGACAAAACTTGCTCAACAACCTCACTGAATTAACTCCCCGCCAACAGCAATTTTGGCAACGCTTTCAGGTACAAGCTAGCCTCTGCTTGCCCTTGATTGTCAAACAACAGCCTTGGGGTTTTTTAGTTATTCATCATTGCCTTCAACCCCGACAATGGCAGGAAACAGAGCGCAGTTTGCTGCAACAAGTAGGAATGATGTTGACAATTAACTTGCGCTGGGCTGAAATAGTAGCTCCACCTGCTCAACAGCTTGAATCCCTCGATCGCTCACAGTTACTAGTGCCATTACAGCAGGTGAGCCAGACTGTACAAGAAGGAGCCAGAATCGCCGAGCTTGCCAACGAGCATTTAATGTCTATTCAAGATACTGTTGCTATTACTAATAAACAGCTGCAATACCTTGGTGAATTCTGTCAGCAAGCTTCTGGCTTTGTTCATCTTGTAGAAGGCTTGAGTACCAAAATTCAGGTTTTGTCCCTGAATACAGCTATTGAAGCAACAAAAGCTAACGACCAGGAACAAGGTTTGCTAGCTGCTGCCGAACAGGTGGAAATTCTCGCCCGTCAAGCCCGCGACAGCACCCTAAATATAGAAGAATGGTTCCAGGAACTCCAGGTGGCAGCAGCAGACGTTACTTCTACTATCGAACCGTGCGATCGCCAAATCAGTGCTGGGCTGGAGTCAATCGCTCAAATCCACGAGCAATTTCGAGCGATCGGCGACATCGCTGCTTATACCCTCAAATCAATAGACCTCTTGCAAAAGTAACTTTTGCAAGAGGGGGGAAAGGGAAAAGGTTAAAGGGAAAAGGGTTTTTATTAGCCCTTTCCCCTTTACCCCTTACCCTTTTCCCCACTTCTGTAAGAAGTCTAATGTCGAAGCCATAGAATTGTCACAAACCCATAGAAACTGAGAGTTGTTTTCATGAGTACCGATTTTGTCCCCCAACCGCAGAACGACGATCGCTTTCTAGAAGAAGCGATCGATCTGTTGCTGTTCTTGGAGCAGGAGTTGCCTAACTATACGAAAGACAGTAACCCTGGTACAGCTTTGGCTCTCATGGAAGCTGCTCGCTCTCTGCATTCGATTGCCATAGCAGCCGAGCTAGATGCCATTGCCATAGTTGCGGCTGCACTAGAAGAGATTTTTCAGCTTCTCCATCAGTATCGGGCAACTGTCAACGCCCCAATCGCCTCCCTGTTGTCAGAAGGATTAGATTGCCTACAGATGCTGTTGATGGCATTTTTAACAGCCTCGCAAATTGACGAAGTAGAAATTCTGGAGCGGATGTCTGCCATTGTTGCTCGTCTACAAGCAGAGTTTGGCGATTCCCAGAAAACAAACCTTGAGACATGGCTAGAGCAACCGCAGGAATATGAACCAGTTATTCAGTTTGGCGATCGCTTGGCCAAGGTAGAATCTTCTGCGGAGCAAGTTATCGTTAAAGACAAGGAAAGTCTTGACAGAGAACTAATAGATGAAACTAGCCCCCAATCTGGCAGCCTTGTTCACGTAGATACCGAGCAGCTTCCCATCAAGGTAGGGGAACTAGCAAACCCGGAGGAGTATGGGGAAGAAGATTTTCATGCTTGGTTAGGGGATTTTTCCCTGTCTGCTGAAATATCTGAAACATCCCTAGTTAAATCTGTTCGCGATCGTCATCCACTCTCTTTGCAAGAATCCATTTCTACCATTCTTGCAACAAGTATTCCAACCACCACACCCATCAATATAAAGCATCTCGAACAACTAAACGCGCTAATTGCAACATTATTAATTAACTATAATCAGCAAGCTTGCCAGGAAGAACAACAGCAACATACGATCGGGCGGTTGCTCCGACAAGTTAAACGATTACAACACCTGCTGGATAATCTACAGGAATGGTCAGGACGTTTAGCAGCAATTTCAGATACCCTTTCTCCTCTAGCTGCTTCTCGTTCTCAGCAATTATACAGTACTCTGCAATCTGTTTTGGCTGAAACGTCTCAGGTGGCATCAACTGTTGATTCGCTGAATAACAATCATCATCAACTCAAACAAGAACTGATACAGCAGGAAAAGTTGCTTAACCAGTCTTCCAATTTAGTCAAAAAAGTTACAACTATTCCTTTAAAAGCAGCCTTAGAACCGTTGCATCGGCTTTGGTCTCAGTTACAAGCTTTACAAGATAAGTCTGCTAGACTACATTTACAAATTAGCGATATCCAAGTTGATCGGGGGTTGAGCGATCGCCTCCATGCTCTCCTGTTACATATAAGTTGCTATTTACTACAGCAAAGTATTGAGTCTTCCCAAACACGCCAAGAGCTAGGTAAAAATAGCAGCGGTATTATTGAAATTCAGATTTATCAGCAGGGAAATCAACTGATTATTGATGGCTGTGATGATGGCGCAGGACTTAACTTATCTCAAATTTATCAACAAGCTTTAGCCCAAGGACTCGCCCTGACAAAACCAGGGGATATCTTACAAGAACTGGTAATTGAACCAGAGGTTTCATCTGTTTTATGCGATCGTGCTGCTTTAGAGTTAGGAGCAGAATTAACTGAAGTTTGCAAGCAATTAACAGCTATTCAGGGAAGAATAGTATTGAAGTCTAAAGCTGGACATGGTACAGCCTTCTCGCTCCAAATTCCCCTCGATCAAAAAATTGCTCAACTTATCGTCTGCCAAGCTAACTCCAGAGTTTATGCATTTATTGCCGATTCTGTAGAGCAGATTTGTCTATCCCAGTCCGAACAAATCATCCAAACTCAAGCGGGACGTATGTTATTGTTGCAGTCTTCTGGCACCAGTGGCTTGCTTGGTTATGCTGATGAGCATCTAACAACAGAAATGCTCGTCCCTATCCACTTATTGACTGATGTGCTGATTTGTCCTAACCAGCTTCCCACCTCAGTTACTACTTACAGCACAGATACACTAAATGCTTTCAAGCAGGATAAGCCTTTATTAGTATTTCGTTCCTTAGACAAACGATGTGCTTTAGAAGTCGATTGCATCATCGGCAAGCAATCCGCTGCGATCCATCCTCTGGGGGAAGCAATCCCAGTTGCTGCTTATATCCAAGGAACTAGCATTCTTGCCAATGGGCAACTTAGCCTGGTTTTGGATGGTCACTTTATCACAAAATCTCTAACTTGAATCAATACCTGCCGAAATGTTTGTTGCACATGAATTACAGCAGTTTTAACATACTGATTTCGTCAAGCACGAGGTGAATACCAGGTAATTTGAAAGGGCTGGTTCTATGACTGAAAACAGACTGCAATTGCACTGTGCCGTTCAATAGATTCGTCCCTCCTTTCACTAACCCCTCAAAAGCATAAAGGAGTTTTACCATTCATGTTGCAGCCAATTGTTTAAAATAATAACTATATAGTAATATAATTTATATATTAAATATAATCCTTATGTCAAAGACTCTTTCTCGAAAAAACACTTCAGAAGTCCTTGCTCCGGTTGCAGAGTATTTTAAGGTACTCTCTGAAACCAGTCGCTTACAGATTTTGAGTTGTCTCAGAACCGGGCCGATGAACGTTACCGAAATGGGCGAAGCTACGGGTTTAGGACAAGCAAATCTCTCAAAACACTTAAAAGTGTTGACCCAAGCAGGTTTGGTGTCCCGTCAGCAAAAGGGAGTTAGCGTCTACTATGCGATCAGTGACCCTGTAATTTTTGATTTATGCGAATTAGTTTGCGATCGTATTGGTAACCAAATACAAAAACGGGCTAAGGAATTTGAACAGATCAAAGCCTTTAGCACCCTCTCAAAATAACTATTTTCTCAGTCAAGCTGGGGAAAAGCTTTTTGGGAGTTTCCCTACTCCCCTCCCAACAAGCCATTGACAGGGATAAGAACGCCGCAACTAACATTAAAGCCGCCGGAGGATATTCGGAGGCTCAAAACGGATGTGGAGGAAAGCGTCAGACTGCCGCAAAGGTAGCAGTATCCTGCGAAGCGTCAACCCGCCAAGAATTCATACATACAGTTAAGTTTGTTTGATTAGATTGGAATCACCGCACCTTTAGATCGGTGAGGATGTCAATAGACATTCAATTTTAGATTCTCCTCCCAACGACGCGCACCATTCGCACAACGAATGTCTCGCCAAATTTGCGTAGCAGCTAAAGCACCATCCCCCGCAGCAATCACTACCTGATTCAACCCTACCTTTAAATCACCAATGGTAAATACTCGCGGGTGAGAAGTTCGACACATCTGATCAGTAACTAGATTACCTCCTTTTAACTCTAGGTTTATCCCTTGCAGATAGGTGTTGTGATAGCGGGAACCCAATAAACCTGTAGAGTGATGAAATAAACACTAAATATTATTAATTTGGAAAGTAAGGATTAATAATGAGCAGGAATTATGAATATAGCAACTCGCAATGATCCAATTTATGTATTTCGCTTAACTCCAGAAATATCACTGATTTGGACTACTTTAGGTTCATTACTGTTAATATTGGCAGCAGCAGGTGCAAGCTGGTATTACAGCATCATTCACAAACAAACACTAATTTTTAGTGTAGAAAGTGCTGGAGGTAGAGCTTGGCAAGGAATTTTTGCTTTTGTGATTTTACTGACCATTACTTTTGTCACCATCATTGTTCATGAATTGGTGCATGGAATAGCGTTTGCTGCCTTTGGTGGTTCGCCACGTTATGGATTTAAATTTAAGTATTTCTTACCCCTTGCTTACGCCACTTCACCAGGTGACTTGTTTCGCCGGAATGCTTTTATTTTCATTGCTTTAGCACCATTGATAGTCCTTGATGTTGCGTGTTTGTTACTGCTAGCAATTTTTCCCCAAGCAAGCTGGTTAATTTGGGTAATTGCATTCAATACAAGCGGTGCAATTGGAGATATCTGGATAGCAGTACAATTGCTACGTTGTCCACAGTCAATTCGAGTCGAAGATAGAGAAGAAGGCATAGCAATTTACGCACCTCCTAGTGTAACTTGCCGAGAACTTCCTTTTGCTAGAACTGATAAAACTCGTAAGCGTTCAGGTGTAAAAGCTTTGTTAAACCTCGCCTTTATGGCTTTGGCGTTGGTGCTGATTTCTAGCTTTTTACTAATACCAGTATTGAAAACCCTAGAAGTTCCTTCATTTCTTATCGGTAATAATTCTTTCTGGATTTTCCGTTGGATAAATAACACAAAAGGATTTAGTATTGAATTTAACTGGATATCTTTTGTGATAGTTATTCTTACATTATTGTTACTAAGTTTTTTAACTAATATGGTTCGGAGGCAGGACATTGAATAATTAAAGAGCTAATAAAAGAATTGCATAGCCGAACGTACCTAATGCAAACGCCCAAAATCGGCTTTCTCGCTCTTCTGGTAGTTCTTCCTTAAGGACATTGAGTACAATACCTCCCGATAAAAAGGCGAAGAGAACCGTAACAGCCGCTTGATGAATTTGTGTACCAATGCCAATTACCCAACCAACAATGATCGCAGCTACTAACAACCACCGCCCAATCCGATCATATATTTGTTTGTGGTTTTCGCGCAAACCATTATCGTTAACTACAAAATGTAGTGCCATCGCAAAAAAATAGAACAATAAACTCTTAATACTTGATTCTTCTCGATGTACTAATAAGTAGCCAATTAAGGCGTTATAAACAGCAAAAGAAGCAATATGTATCCAAAAAACGTCTAAAGCAGTAACATCTCCCTTCCCTGCTTTTTGATTGCGTTGACGCGACTTGTTTGCAAATCGTTCTAAGCCATAAAACACTGCTAAACCTAAAAGTGCCACCAAATAAACGTGATGCTCTAAAAAAGCAAGTCCAATATTTAAACTGCTTTGGAGTGTTATTTGGGCTTTACTCAGTTCTGGCAAAATGTGGACGAACACATAAGCGACAGATACCCCACTGCCAAATGAGAGCCAACGACTACGTGGTTTAGCTCTAATAAATTGTAGTTTACCTGAAAACAAATGTATTATGGCTAAGGCGATCGCACATATTGCAGTGATCATGCTTTTTACCTAACGCGAAACCAGCGATAGCCGTATGCTTCTATTGGGATGGAAGGCGAATTAACATCGAGTGGTTCGTATTGGGAATCGCCAAATATATCAATTAAATGGTTATACTCATCAGATTTTAGCATGACTGTACATGAGCGATCGCCTAAATTATGTAAAGCGATCGCACTCTCACCTTCCGACTCGCAGCAGTGAGCAAACACACACGGTTGATCGGTTTCTAGAATTTGCCACTTACCGCAACCAAACTCTGGACACTGTTTGCGAATACGGATTATATGTTCCATCCAATTGATTAAGGAGTTGCGATCACGCTGTTGGTCTGTTACATTCACCTGTTTATAACCATACTCCCCTTCTTTGATCGCAGGTCGGGTAAGAACATCTGACGAAGCGGTAGAAAAGCCGCCATTCGGTGCATCTGACCATTGCATGACTGTACGGACACTATTCCTACCCTCAAGCGAAAGGTCTTCACCCATCCCAATTTCTTCGCCATAGCGTAGCACAGGTGTCCCAGGTAAGCTGAATAAAAGACTGTATGTGAGTTCAATGCGACGTTTGTCACCTTTTAACATTGGTGGTAAACGACGACGAACGCCTTTGCCAAAAATTTGCATATTCTTTTCGGGTGCGAAAGCCTGAAAAACTTCTTGGCATTCGGAATCGCTAATTAAGTCAAGGTTGAGTTCGTCATGGTGGCGGACAAAATTTAACCATTGACCGATTTTAGGAATGTTAGGTAATGATTTTAGTCCCTCAAGTAAAGTTTGTGAATCTTTACGTGCCAGAGCTAAAAACATATATTGGTTGAGTAAGAAGTTAAACAACATCTGACATCGATCGCCATTACCAAAATAGACGGGTATTTTCTCAGAACTTACATTTGCTTCTGCAAACAGAATTGCATCACCTCGACGCGAGGTAATAAACTCTTGCATATCTTTGAGGAAAGTTTCTAAATCTGGACAATCTGGGATGCCAAGTGGATTAATTAAAAATGGCGCAGCATCGATGCGAAACCCCGACACACCAAGTTGCAGCCAAAAACCCATGATTTTGTAGATTTCTTCCCGTACCGCAGGATTAGCAATATTTAAATCAGGCTGCTCTTTGTAAAAGTGATGCAGATAGTAAGCATCAGCTTGTTCGTCGTATTCCCAAAGACTATCCTCTACTCCAGAAAAAATTATCTGTTCTGGCTTGGTTTTAGGTGGATTTTCCGACCACACGTAGTAATCGTGATACTTGGAGTGTTTATCTAAACGCGCTTGCTGAAACCAAGGATGCTGAATTGATGTATGATTTACCACTAAATCAACCAGAACTCGAATACCGCGATCGCTAGCTTGATGTATGAACTGTACAAAATCTCCTAATGTCCCCAATCGTGGATCGACGTTGTAGTAGTCCATGACATCGTAGCCGTTATCTCGATTAGGAGAAGGATAAAACGGTAATAGCCATAAACAGGTAATTCCTAGTCCAGAAAGATGATCTAGACACTTAGTTAGTCCTTGGAAATCGCCAATACCATCGCCGTCTGAATCCATGAATGTCTCGACATCCAAGGAGTAAAAAATTGCATTTTTGTACCAAAGATTTTGCATAATGATAAGTTTTTAATTACTTTCAGCAATTGCTAGCGTGTATATTTTATTGGTTGACTCATTAATTAGCTGTTTCCTGTTGTGAATGCTCTTCTCTATGTTGCTGATGATATTCAGAGTCATTGTCTTTAAAGTGCATCCACAGCAAAATTCCGCCAATAACTGCAAAGATGATGTTTAGCCAAAAGGTGTAATCAATTGCAAATCGGACTAATTCTGTAAGGGCGGTTCTTTGTGTCGGTATGACATTGAAAAGGGCAAAAATACCATGTACGGTGATTCCTGCGGCTACCATGCAAATATAAAGTAATCCAGAAAGATATACAGCATATTTCCATCCATAATATTTCGCCTGTAAATAAACTACAGTCGCCGCCACTAAATCAGCACCTAAAAAGCTCATCACACCCGCAAAAGAAGCATTTTTTGACCATAACAGAGCAGCTAAGGGTACATTACCCATTGAGCCAATAAAGGTAAAAAAGGCAATCACCGGTGCAACTAAAGCATTTTCTAATATTGCAAATAATGATGGTGCGTCTTGACCGGATTGTAAAAACAAGGTGTTCCAAAAACTGGTAGGAATAAAGACTGAAATAAATCCGGCAATAGTAAAGCCAAATAGAATTTCTTTGTATGCCATCTTCCATTCCATGAAGAAAGCATGAGAAATAGCACGCCAGCCTTCTTTGGAGGTTAATTTTTGCCACCAATTTTTGTTTTGCATCTGTGTGTGGTGGTGCATTCCTTCACCTTCTTGGCGTTGCTGGGCGTGTTGTTTTGCTTCGTTAGCAAGTTCTCTAGGGAACCAAAAGCGAGTCAGGATGTAGGCGTAAAAAATCATCAAGATGCCAAGTAAAAAGTTACCAACAAAAAATTTCCAGCCTAGCAAAACCCACAACACGATACCTAATTCAATCACCAGATTGGTAGAAGCTATGAGGAAAGATAAGGAATTTACAGGATGTGCGCCTTTAACAAATACAGAACGCGAAGCAGCGATCGCCGCAAAAGAACAAGAAGAAGAAATAAAGCCAAAAACACCGGCTAATATTGCTTGCTTCCAGCCGCGTTTGCCCAAAACTCGCGCCATTTGAGAGCGAGTGACGATCACTTGAATGGCGGCGGAAACTATATAACCAAACATCAGCGCCCAAAAGGATTTCCATAATATTCCGGCACTGGTTAGTAAGGCTTCTCCAATTTGATTCAACATTTCTGATATTATCCTTAAAGTTCTACTCACCTACACTCAATTGCTGCAAAGCAATCCGTTTGCAAAGACCTTCTACCGCGAGTGTTAGAGATTGCATCAGTTCAGAATTTTCGCTGTAGTCAACAGGCGCGAGGTTAGCAACCCGTTGACTTTGAGTCATTTTTAAATCTTGTCCCCATTCTTCTGGAGTACTGTCTTTATATAATGCGATCGCTGTACCCTGTTCTTGATTCATTAAAGAAAAGCAGGGAATATCTGACGCACCATCACCAACATAAATCACCTGTGCCAGTGGAATGTGCAATTCCTCTGGTGGTAAATCTCGATATACAAATGATTTACCATCATCTTGGTAATCATCAAAACCTTTGGCAATTTGGAAAATATAGCGGGTTTTCTCTGTGTGAGTGACAATCTTCTTTAAAAACTCTATACCGTTGCGATCGCCATAAGAAAATTCACAACCCCACATTGCTTTAAAATTTGGAGCAATACAGTTATGACGAGCAATTTCCACCATTCCGCAAGTTATTAAATAAAATTCTACCTCTACTTTTGGATTTGATTCGTGAGCGCATTGTTGCAAGCGAGCAAACATTTTATTAACGCCATCAAAGGGAGCTAATTCTTGACCAAAGCTAGCAATATATTCTTGTGTAATTTTGTTATCTTGTCGTTTTGACTCTTCAATTAGCGCATAAAATCGAGCTAGAATTTTATCCCAACCTTTGTCAATTAAGGGTCGAATTTTTTCTTGGCGAAACTCCAGAGCATCAATACCTAAGCTTTCTAACAAAGCATCAACGGTATCTGGAACCAGAGTATCATCAAAATCAAAAACTATAGCGATGCGATTAGAAAGGGGTTTGGTCGAAACAGTCATAACAAAAGGTTCTCAACTATGGGATTTTTGCAACAATATTAGTAATTTTGGATAAAATACTAGAATAGCCAGGATGATTAATTATAAGTTGAGCAATTAATGGCAAAATACCAGCTTTACAAATGCAGCAAAAATTATAAATTAGCAATATGCCGATAGCGAGCCTCTATTCCTGAATAGATGCCATAAGCAATCAAACCCAAACCCACTATACCCAGAAGCCAAAGACCAAAGGGGTGTTGTGTCAGAACCGCCAATGCACCACCTAACCCTCTAGCCTGAGTGCCATCAGATTGAATTGCCGCCAGCATCAAGAAAATGCCGATAATGCCAAAAACAATGCCACGGGCAGCAATGCCAAATCTACCCATACGCACTGCCCAATTTTGCTCAGTTAGACTCATTTGAGAAAGTTTTAAATGGTAACGGAATTTGCCTTTATACGCTTTATAAAGGTAAGAAAGACCAACACCAACTACCATCATCCCTGCCAGTGCTACTAGCCATCGCCCAAGAGGTTGAGCCAAGATATATATTGTCCAATCCTCAGTTGAATCGCTATCGCCAACGAATGAACCCATAATCAGCTTTACAGATGTCAAAGCCAAACCTGTATAAGCTAAAGCACTGATACCATAACCAATCCGTTGGGCAATTCGTTTAGCATTAATTGGTTTTTTACTTTTTTCAGGATCAAAAAACGTCTGAACTAAACGCCAAAGTACATACCCAATAATTCCGAGAGTAACGATACTTAATAAAAATTTTCCAAAAGGTTGGACAACAATTGCCTTTAACGCACCAGTTGTATTCGCGGTTTTACCACCAGAACCAATGGCAGCTTGGGCTGCTAGTAACCCAACAATAAAGTAAACAACGCCTTTTGCTGCGTATCCTAATCGTGCTAGTCGCTCAAACCAAGGGAGAGAAGTTATTTCTTTAACTGGTTGTTTAACTGGTTCTAGGGGTGAATTAGGTTGTGTCATACGGCATAGTAACTATTTAGAATTCAGAAAGATGAAACTGTTCTCTACACTATATTTATTAACCTGAAGCGCCGCTTGAGCCAATTATACCAAGCAGTTGCAACAGATAAATAATTGCGAATACACCAAAAAATATGCCAGCGATCGCTGTTCCACCAAAAATTATTTTTGATGGTTGCAGTTTCTTGGGCAACATTCGATGATTTAAATAAAGAGTCAGTCCGGTGACGATGGGGATGTGAGCAGCTTCAATTCCGCCTGCGGTTTGTAGCAAGCCGACAGGTTCACCGAAAAACAGGTAAACGGCGATGGGTAAGGCTACCAGTAGCACTACAATATAGACACGCTGCAAAAACTTTTCATTTGTCCAGCGTCCCCGCACCCCAAACCCTTGCAGTAATATCTGCGTACCATCGGCAAACATTCGTCCAAAACCATCTTCTACAGAAAGTACGGTACTACAAAAGGTAATAAAAACGATCGCCACCATAAACCAAAAGCCAAATGGCCCCCAAAGGTCGCCTAGCAAGCTACCCAAAGTTTCCGCAACCTGATTTTCTTTGGGTACAAGTCCTTGTGGACGTAGTAATTCACCACCAAGAATCAAGAAAGACAACGCGGCTAACAGCGCACCAACCACTGCTAAGGTGTTGGATATAGTCATCAAATTTAGCCAACCGCGCAGCTTCTTTTTTTGCTCCTGGTTGAGTTGCTTGGGGTCTATGCTCTCTTTTCCTTCAACACTGGCTGCACCATATCCTCTGGCTTCTACCCAGTAGGAATACCACATTAATCCGGCTGCACCTGCCAACATGAAACCCAACCAAGGTAGTATTTCTTGATACTGGACATCTTGTGGAATTTGCGGTACTAACCCGGTTGCTAGTTTGCGAACATTAGGGAAAACGAAAATAGCCGCAGCTACCACTGCTACAGTACGGGCAATCCCTACATAAGAAGAAATCTTTTCTACTACGTTGTATTGCCCCAAAAGTACGATCGCAGCTGTTACAACAATGATAATTACTGTCCACAGTTGCACACTTCCTCCAGCAACCAAAATTAGTGCTGTCGCGGCGGCTCCTGAAAGTCCAGCAACAGTAGAAATCGCCACCACTACCTGCGGTAGCAAAATCAGCCAGATTGCCCAGTTTTTGGGGCCGGGAAGTTGTTTGAAACCTTCTAGAATAGTTGCGCCGGTACAAACTGAAAAGCGACCAACTTCACCATTAATAAACCATTTCAAAACCACAGCAGCAAGTAGCGCCCATAATAGGGTGTAACCGTAGAGTGCAGCAATTCTTGGCGTAAATAGCAATTCACCCGAACCAGCAGCCGAAAGCATCCACAAAAAACTCGGGCCTAGCCATTTCAAGTTATCCCAACCTTTGGGCGAATCTGGGATGTTTACAGTGTTTTGTGGCTGCTGTGTGTTATTAGTTTGTGTTGAGAAATTGCGATCGCTCTTATTATTCATTTTTTACTATTTCACACCAAAACCGTTTATGAATTCATATCAAAGCAGTAATGCTCAATCTGTCTTTGGGTTGATTAAGTCACAATCGTGGGTAGATTTAGTGAGTTACTGCCCATTTATTACAAAGGATTATAATTATCACGCACGGGTGGTATATTACTGCGTAAAGCTTGCCACGTCAGCGCTCCTACCCTACCATCACCAACCAATCTTTGCGATCGCTGAAAGGTAGCTACTGCTGTAGCCGTTCTAGGGCCATAAATACCATCAATAGCTCCGTTATAAAATCCTAAATATTTTAGAACAGCTTGCACATCTCTCACCGGCTGTCCACGAGATCCACGCGTAAGAAAGGGAGCTCTCACAGGAGAGTATTTTGAAAGCCTACCTGTAATTGAGGTTGTCTGCGCCTTAGCAGGTGTAAAACTAAAGGTTAACATCCCCAAAAACAATGCAGAAATCAAGCCCAATGGTAAAATTATTGAGCGCATAAATCGAGTATTCATAAATTTATATTTCTCCTACATTAAACAAAGTAAACTCTTTTTATAACTGGATCAAGCTCAACTATTTGTAATAATGTACCCGTTATTTTAAAAGTCTTTCGCTTTTTTAGATCCCCCCTAACCTCCCTTAAAAAAGGGAAAACCGGAATCAAAGTCTCCCAATTTATCAGGAGATTGAGAAGGGGCTAAAACTTTTGATACCAACAAGAGGACTTTTCTAACATCCTCTGATCAAATTTTGGCTCTGTTTGGATTTCTCCCATTTCTCAGGTTTTCTTCATAGGTTCTGAAGTTGGGATCGTTCAGTTCATAAAAGTAAGGCTCTAGCGTGTAATTATAAAGAGCAGGAGTACCTAACATACCCGGCATTACTGATGGTACTAAAGGTCGGTAAACCCCTCTAACTTTCTCTTCATAATCATTATCGATTGCTAAATCTTCGCTAAACTCAGGTAGATTTTTGACTTGCTCTTTGGTCAGTTTAGGAACAAAAAGATGTTTATTATCATAGTCAAGACGAGCTAAACCCACCGGGAGCAATACTTTTTTGCCAAAAATCCAAAAGCCTGTATCAATGATGAAATACCGGAAACGACCATCGTTTTCATCAACTAATATGTTGACAACAGAGCCAACTCTGTCATCATCGGCGTAAACATCAAAACTTTTAATGTCATTACCATTAAAAATTTCATCGTTGTAGTTGGGATTATATTCGTCAAGTTTGTACAAAGCCATGTTTTTTCCTCCTGTAAAAACTGTTTAATTTTATTATTAACTAACTTAAAGGTTGAATTTTTGCCTCATAAGCAGCATTGTTTAAACCGCTACCTCTATAAGCTTTTTGAGAATTAATTGCACTTCTTAAGGCAGTAATCCGATCGCTTGTTGCAGGATGAGTACTCAAAAATGTCGGTAGCGATCGCTGTTGGAGTAACTTTTGCATAAAAGCAATCATGGCAGACTGAGCATAACCAGCACGTCCTAAAGTCCTTAATCCTCTTTGATCGGCTTCAAATTCATCTTGGCGACTATTGGGACGACGCAATGCCAAATCCACACCAATCTGAACTGCTGTACTGCGCTCTAATCCGGCTGCTGTGGCAAAACCACGAGCGATCGCTCTTTGTCGCATCTGTTCTATTGAATGCTGACTAGCAATATGACCAATTTCGTGAGCGATAACGCTGGCTAATTGAGCTTCATTATCTGCGGCTTTTAGCAATCCGGTAGTGACATAAACATAGCCTCCCATTGTGGCAAAGGCATTTATACTCTCATCTTGAACTACCTGAAATGTATAAGGAATATCAGGGCGAGTGCTATTTGCTGCCAATTTCTGACCAATTTGGTTGACATAGCGATTCACATTTTGATTGCGATAAAGCTTAATTTCACTATTAACTAACTGTTGATTAATCTGCTTGCCTAGTTGGACTTCTTCTCGATCAGAAATAGTGGATAGCTGAAATATTTGAATTCCTTGATTCAAGAGATCAAACAATGAAATTGCCTGTGTCTTTTGGGGTGAACCCACACCAATACCAACCGCTACTAAAACTGATAGAAATAAATACAACCAGCGACGATAAAAACGACGATAAATAAAAGAAAAAGAATTTAACATAAGCTGATTCAAGTTAACTACGATGTTCAAAATTGGTGAACATTCCCTGCCAGCGAACTTGCTCAAACTGCTCTATATCCAAGCATTGTCCCTGATTAAAAACTTCACTGCCGTCCACCCAAACTTGTTGTGGTTCAAACCCGTGGAGGTGCAATTTCACACCCGCATAAGGAAAAGCATAATCTCCCTGTTGTTTCCAAGTTAGTTCTAGGGTGTCTTGATTCTGCGTTAGGTAAAAACGATCCAACCGCGATTCACCATAGCCATCTCCCGCGTCACTGTAAACCTGACTTTCACTGTTTAACAACGCGGATGGGTAAAGATGGAGAATTAGTTGATTATCTTCCTCCATTGGTAAAATACTTCCCGCTTTTACCAATAGCGGTATCTGTTCAAGAGATGCTTTGAGGTTGACTTGCTTTCCTCCTTCTAAAAGTGCATCATCCCAAAAGTTATACCAGTGTCCTTTAGGTAATGCGATCGCTCGTGAGGTTGCGCCTTTTTCGGCGATCGCACAAACTAAAAGAGCATCACCCAACAAAAAGGCATCATCTATACTCCAAAGTTGAGGATTGTCTGTATCTGCCCAAAATAAAGGACGTACTAAAGGATGTCCGGTTTGAGAAGCTTCCCAAGCTAAGGTATAGAAATAGGGCATCAACCGATACCGTAATTGCAAGAATTTCCGTACAATACTCAGGGTTGGTTCGCCAAAACTCCAGGGTGTACGCGGCTTGGTGTTGTTGGCAGAATGGGTGCGGCAAAATGCCATAAAGCAAGATATTTGAAACCAACGCAAGTATAATTCTGCGCTAGGATTGCCCTTGAATCCACCAATATCAGAACCACTGTAGGGGATACCTGATAATCCCAAGTTTAAAACTGTGGGAATAGTTTGGCGTAATCCTTCCCAACTAGTTTCAATATCGCCCGTCCAAGTCCAGGCGTAGCGTTGCAAACCTGCCCAACCAGAGCGCGAAACGATAAAAGGTCGTCGTTCAGGTTGGTACTCAGCTAGTGCTTCATATCCAGCCTCAGCTTGAAGTAATCCATAAAAATTATGAGCTTCGCGGTGGTCGCCACCTCTACCTTCTAGAGAATGCCAAGTTGAATGTGGTGGTAGTGAAGGGTCGCCCCAAAGGACAAAAACCCCTGGTTCATTCATATCATGCCAAAATCCGGTGATGCCTAAATCGAGCAGATATTCATATTGTCTGCTCCACCAGTGACGGGCTTGGGGGTTGGTAAAATCAGGGAAAGCGCATAAACCGGCCCAAACCGGAGCGATCGCAGGTTTACCACTAGGAAGTTTGCAAAATACATCCTGTGCGCGTCCCTCCTCAAAAAGTTTGTTTTTTCGAGATGCTTGTACACCGGGGTTAATAATGGTAATTAACCGTATTCCCTTCGCCGCTAATTCTTCAGCTAACTTAGAAATGTGGGGAAAGCGATCGGGGTCAATAGTAAACGCACGAAAATTATCTAGAACATCTATATCTAGATGCATTGCACTTACGAGAATGTCATGTGTCTCAAACCCCTTTACGGCTTCCCGCAGTGCGGCTTCTTTTTCATACCCCCAACGTGACTGGTGATAGCCAAATGCCCAACGGGGTGTTAGGGGTGGACGACCTGTTAATTCTGTGTATCGCTCCAACAATTGAGGCAATGTACCAGCAGTAAAGTAATAGCGCAACGCCCCGCTTTCAAACTCGGCTGTAGCTAATTCTTGAAAACTAAAGTTAGCAGGAAAAGAGTTTTCATAGAAAATTAAGTAACTACCTTCTTCATGCAGACCTAAATAGAGTGGAATGCAGAGATATAATGGGTCAGTTCCGGGCCCATATATGCCACCTGCATCATAGTTCCACATCCGGTAGGTTCTGGCTTTATTTTTATCGCCTGATGTGCGGAGATTTAACGGAGCCGCCCTTTCTCCCAAACCATAAATATGTTCTTCTGGACGTAGTTTCGCCTGATGTCGCCAAGTCTCATCTTTCGTTTGGGGTGATAGCTTTGTTGGTCGTTGGGGGGGTAGTTCTTCCCGTAGTGTCTGCCCTAAAGAATTTTGAAATTTCAAACTGCCATCAACGCCAACAATAACCTTTAGGTGTGGACTAGAAATTGTCCAGCCCTCTTCCATCTCTTGAAACGTCGTCTCTAACTCTGGCCAATCTTTACGCGAGATGCCATAAGAAATGGGATATATCCCAGGTTTCCACTCAATTCGGACTAAATCGGCGCTCAAAAAATAAATTTCTAACTCAATATGTTTGAAGTGGAATTGTCCGCCTCTCTTAGTTGCTTCAGCCCTCTGAATTTCTCCAGTTTCCTCAACAGCTTCTAAACTTTGAGACTTACGAAACTGACGTTCTAACAAATCTCGTTGCAGTGGGTAGAGCAGCGACCCTAAAAACCGTCGAAGTTTAATTGTTCGTAGGTTGAGAAATGCTTCGTTGAGGATATCCATAAAACCTCATAGAAAGTACAGCATTTGAGACGGCCATGACAAACTGAGAATTTCTAAGAAGGATGATATATAGTATCAGCAACTAAAACAGGTCTGTTGCCGTACTCAACCTCTAACTCTCTTTTTACATTTAGATCCCAGGTGAAATTGTATTCTTTCTCAATTTCAGCAATCACAAAAGGACGAACTTCGCCAGTTATCGATACTGTCTGATCCTGATTTATTGCTACTTTGGGCGGTGCTTTTAATAAAACTAGCAAATCTTGCCCACCAAGCCATTGGTTTTCATCTAGCGTTAGTAAAACCGGACTGCGGATATTGTCCACTTTCCCCGTAACTGCAACTTGGCGACGATAATATTGTTCGGGACGTTGTGTTATTTGGCCAGGTTGAGGCGCTAATACAAGGTATCGAGCAATAATTGCAGGTTTATTGATGTGATCTCTGTAATATTCATCCTGCATGTTGAGATTAAACTCTTGCTCAATTTTAGGAATTACCAAATTACGAACCTGACCAGTAACTTGAACTTTAATATTTCGGTCAAGTGGTATATTAAAAGGCGTACCTGAAGCATTGACAACTACAAGAGGTTCACCGCGAAAGAATCGTGAATCAGTAACCGTGAATGAACTCGAACCAATTTGCTGAATTGCTCTGCTTTTAATCGTCACAGAGCCACCGATAAATTCGTCGGTATTTTCAGCAATTTCAGATGTATTGGTGATAGTTGGTTTTTCCTCAAAAAAACTACAACTTCTCACTATCATAGCCATGACTACCAGGAAAACTAATACCGCTGTTTGACCTAGTGCCTGTAAGAAATCTCCTCTTTGGGAATTATCATTCATTGCCCTTATGGTTATTTGTCTTGCGGGTATTCATCAAAAGCTTTCCTGATAGCAGCTATAGAATACCTTATTGTGGAATTGCTGAGGGATATACCTCATCTGCAACTAATACAGGTTTATTGGTGTATTCTGCTTCTAGCTGCTTTTGTAAAGTTAAATCCCATTGCAGGTCGTATTCTCGTTCTAGTTCAGCTACAACAAACGGACGTAACACACCTGTGACCGCAACTTTCTCACCTTCATTGACAACTCCTTTTGGAGTCCCGGCACGGATAACTAACAAGTCTTGTCCACCAAATAATTTGTCTTCGTCTAAGGTGAAGGAACTGGCATTTCTGATGTTTTCCACTTCACCTGTCACGGCCAAATTTTTACCGTAGTATAGTTTAGGGTTTGTGGTAAGTTCACCTGGTTTAGGAGCAAGTGCAATTGATTGAGCGATAATTGCAGGTTGGGTTTCGTACTCTTTGTACAAGTTTGGATCTAAGCCCAAATTGTAATCTCGATTAATATCTGCAATCACAAAGTTACGAACCGGGCCTGTCGCTTGAATTGGTGTATTTGGGTCAGTAGGCAGGGTGAAAGTTTTACCCGAAGCATTTACAACTAAAATTGGTTGAGCATTAAAAAATTGCTTATCGGCAATTGTGAAAGTTGACGGCCCCAATTTCCTGACGGGTGTGCTTCTAATTGTTACAGTTTTACCAATTAGTTCGTTTGTATTGTCTGCAACTTCTTCTGTAGTCACATTGGTTTCTGGTACTCCGGCTTGTTGATCTAAGTTGTTGGTACAACTTCCAAGCAGCATTGCAGATATTGCTAGAGCAATTGTTCCTTTAGAACTCCATTTAGTTTGCATAAAGTTGGTCATTTCAAAATCTCCATTTGGGTTAACTAATGATCAGGTTCAGATCGTGACTTATTATTCAAAAGCTTTTAGGTCAGTCCTAGTTATAATTTTTCAACTGAACCTGATATTATTGAACGACCACAAAACTTTTGATTTGTTGTAATCAGCGTTTTAAGGCGTTCAACATTTCTGCGGTGAATTATATTAATTCAAAAAGACTTGACCATCTCTTTGAATTCTCAATACGCCTTGATTGTTATCGAAATTGGTTGTTTCATCTAACGAAACTGCAAGTGTCCCTTCAGAAGTAGATGTGGGCATAACTTTAAGCAGTCCACCATCTTGACGTACCAAAGTAATACTAATAGGTGTTGGTAAGCCTCGTAAGACAAACTCTTGTCCACCTGCTAGATATCGAGGTTGGGTCTGACCAATTGCTTGATAAGAGATACCAGCGTTAGTGTTATTTTTCAATTTCACATCCACTGTACCTGCTGTTGGTGTAATAGTTGCGATCGCACTTTGCCGACTTTCTGGAGCAGGTGGTTGTATAACATTAACATTTGTGCGTTTTCCATTCATAGGATAGGTAGGAACCGTAATACTCTGGGAACCAGTAGTTTGCTGTTGTCCTCCTAATCTTAAAGTTGCAGCATTTGGCGGACATCCTGCTGGAACCAAGACTCGATTCCGGTGAGGTTCTTCGTAGAAAATTCTAGGGCAAGGATTAATTTGGGAAATTCGCGGCTGTGCTACTGCTGATTGAGTAATTGCAGAGAACCCGACTAGTAAAGTTCCAAACATTGTTCCTACTAATCCAACTTCTTTTAAAGAAGAACGATTTAATTTGTACATAATTACCTCCTGACAACTTTATTTTTGCTTATTATTTGAAAATTCAAATAGTGACATCTAGTGAAAGATTAGAGAATACTTTTAGTTAGCCTCTTACTTTTCTTGCAATCATCCAAATTAGTGATTGTGTATTTTAGGTTTAGGGAAAGTTGAGCTGCTCAACCAAAGAGGAGAATGAAAACAGACAGTCTGTATTTTTAGGTTAGATCCCAATGGTGGAAAAGTAGAGCAGAATTGTAATACATTTAGTAGATAATACTTTAGATATAGGTTAGTACTTCTATAGTAATAGCTGGCAAAATCAATACTACACCTGCGCCTATTACTCTTCTAACCAATAGAGTAGACCAAGAGAAGTAATGCCTCCAAAAAAGTGAGCACCAATCATGTTAATGTTTGCTAACAGTACAAAAATGTCTAAAGAACGAACTACATTTTCTGGCTGATAAAGTGCGACACCTTGAGGTTGTGCTACTGCTTTACTCAATATGATTACAACCGTAAATTCAGAAGCAAGAAAAGCTATCAATAACCCTACAAAACTCACGAGCAATCCAATTCGTAAATTTTGAAGTACGTCTTCCTTCTTGGGATGGTTTTGAGAATTTGGCGTTTGTAAAAGTTTAGCCATTTTTCGATAACGGAAAGCCCAATAGACTCGAAAGCACAGCACTAAAACACCAACAATACCCAAAAATATCGCAAACCCTATACCTGAACTGCTTGTCGTCACGTTACGGCTAAAACACGCCAACAATACAGCAATGCCAGAAATACCACCAAGTACTAATTGTACCCAAAAACTAATTCGACTTACTAAACGCAATGTAGCAGCAAATTTCTGTTTACTTGGTGGATGTGAAAGTGATTCTAAATCATTCATCATATATATACCCTCCTCAGTAGATGATTTGTTTAAGTAAATACAAGAAATTAGACTTTAGTAAATCTATACTATAGAAACTATAGAATGAAACTTACCAATTAATATATATACTTAGTTTAGTTGGTTGAAATATTAGTTTTTTTTCTGGGAAGAATTTATTTGAATTTAACTAATATTGAGTTAGTTTTAACTTAGGGAGTAAAGGTGGAAAACTAGTGGAGAATATGTATTTTTTGAAGAAATTACAACTTAAGAAAGAGACTACTAAAACTAGAGATAGATTTTTTTAAAAGTAAATCTACCCTAAATTAGAGATACTACAGTAATCCTATTTCTGGTATCTAAATTTTCACAAATGATTTAGGACTGCTATAGTATTACTTAATTCATGAATAGCTGAATTGGAAATACCAGATTTTGTAATATACTTTAGCTCAAGGCTGCTGCTACTTGATCAGCTAGTTTCTGAGGATTAAATGGTTTACTGATTATGCCTTTGACACTTAGCTCATTGAATATTTGTTTGTCATTGTTACGTCCTCTGGCTGTAAGCAAGATTACGGGGATGTGTTTAGTTGTTTGATTAGCCTGTAGTTTTTGAAAAGTTGTCAAACCATCCATATCAGGCATCATTACGTCCAAAAGGATAGCATCGGGTTGAGATGACTGAGCTAAAATTAATCCTTGATTACCTGAAGTAGCAGTCAACACCTCCCAGCCCCCCATTATTTCTAGACAAGTCTGAATCAATTGACGGATGTCATCTTCATCATCAATAACTAAGATTTGCTTAGAGATCATTGTTATTATCTTCCTATGTTAAATTATTATTCCTTAGTGCTTTAATTTTTGCAATGTAACGAGGGGTATTGTTTATAGCTACCATCCTCTTAAGATTAGTTTTTAATGGTAAAACTTGAAAGTGGAAAACTAGGGTAGAAGTTTAATAAACCTATGGCATAACCAGAAATAATAGACCAAAAGTAATAGAAAATGTGGAGATTGACACGATGGGCTTTGCCCCGCCTTCCCTACGGAACGCTCCGCGAACGGCGATTCTCGCAACTACAAGGCTATAGCATTGCATTCTTAACGGTTTTACTAGCTTTACTGCTGACATTGCTTCTATGGCAGCTACACAGGCTGAATTCCATTTACCCACTGTTTTTAGCTGCGGTCATGGTTAGCTCTTGGTATGGTGGCTTAAACCCAGGGCTATTGGCAACTTTTTTGTCTGCTATAGTCTGCGCCTACTTCCTCTTGCCCCCTTTTTATTCTCCGGCTATCAGTGGGTTCAGTGCGGTGGGGTTGCTTCAGTTTGTGCTAGTAGCATTGTTGATTAGCTTACTTAACACTGCACTACGTGAGGCGCGATCGCAAGCTCAGAAAAACGCGCGAGCTGCACAGGATAATTACGAGTGTTTACGTCAAATTCAAGACAGTCTGCGTCAAAGTGAAGAACGTTATCGATTGCTAATAGAAGGAGTAACTAACTACGCAATTTTTATGTTAGATCCAAACGGTAACTTTACCAGCTGGAACATTGGAGCCGAACGTATTTTAGGCTATCAAGAAGCAGAAATTATTGGTCAACCTTTTGAGCGAATTTTTTCACCAGAAGCAATTGAGCGCGGACAACCACAACAAGTATTAACAAAAGCCGTAACTGAGGGTTTTTCTAAAGAAAATCGTTGGCATATCCGTAAGGATGGGACATTTTTCTGGGCGCATTGTGTAATTACACCTTTACGAGATGAAAATGGAAATCTGCGCGGCTTCTCTAAAATTATGCAAGATATTACTGAGCGCAAACAAGTTGAAGAAGAAAAAGAGCAACTGTTGCTACGAGAACAAGCTGCACGCGCTGTGAGCGAAGCGGCGCAAAGTGCAGCAGAAGCTGCAAACCGTTCCAAAGACGAATTTTTAGCAATAGTATCCCATGAATTACGTACCCCCATGACTGCAATTATCGGTTGGGCGGGGATGTTGCAAACTGGTGCGCTAGATGAAGCTAAAGTAACTCTCGCATTGGAGATAATTGAACGCAATGCTAATTTGCAAATGCAACTTATTGAAGACTTACTTGATATTTCGCGGATTGTTAGAGGAGAACTTTCACTCTCCATTGAGTTGGTAGATTTAGTAAAAGTAATTATAGCCGCGATCGAGGTTGTACAATCACTAGCAGATGTAAAGGATATTCAAATTGAAACTATACTTGATACTTCAATAGAAAAAATTTCGGGTGATTCAGACCGCTTGCAACAAGTTGTGTTAAATCTACTTACGAATGCAATTAAATTTACACCCAACGACGGACGAATTAAGGTGCGGTTGTCAAAGGAAGTGGGGAATAGGGAGTGGGCTTGCCGTGAGCCTGTCCTGAGCGTAGCCGTTGGCGCAGCCTCTCGTAGAGAAGGGCGTAGCCGAACGGGAGTAGGGAGTGGGGAAGAGTTTTCCCAACCCTCAATTCCTAACTATGTTCAAATTCAAGTCAGTGATACGGGTAAGGGTATCAGTACTGACTTTCTACCTCATGTATTTGAGCGCTTTTGCCAAGCAGATAGTAGTCATACTCGGTCAGATAAAGGATTAGGTTTAGGGCTAGCGATCGCCCGTCATGTGGTAGAACTGCATGGTGGCACAATCCAAGCCCAAAGCCAAGGAATAGGGCAAGGTGCAACATTTACAGTCAAGTTGCCCATTTTAGAAGAAAGCAGAGAAGAAAGTCTTTCCCCCTTATCCCCCCCATCCCCCTCATCTCCCTCATCCCCCAATCCCCTTACCAACTTGCGAGTGCTGGTTGTAGATGACGAGGCGGATGTCCGGCAGTGGATTACCGCAGTACTCGAAGAGTGTGGAGCGAAAGTTAGTACTTTTAGCTCCACAAGACAGGCACTTGAGGCACTAGAAGAATTACATCCAGATGTGTTAATCAGCGACATTGGAATGCCAGACGAGGATGGCTACGCGCTGATGCGTAAAATCAGAGAAATTGAAGCAGAACGAGGCGGGCGGATTCCTGCTGTTGCACTGACGGGGTATGCCAGAGTAGAAGATTACAAAGAGGCATTAGCAGCAGGGTTTCAGCTACATGTTGCTAAACCAGTTAGAGCAGCTGAGTTAATTGCCGTTGTTGCCAGCCTGGGTAAAATGTCTGGTAAACTCTGAGCGATTTTGCAAATATTGCTCAAATCCACAAGTTTTCCACTTTTTGGAGATAACTTCAAAAGTATAATTCAGGCGAAAAATGGTGTTATCCATGCAGTTAATGAAGTTGCCTGAGTTCAGCTTGAATCAGTTAGGAAAGTAATAGCAATTTGGTTGCATAATATTAGATTGCTTTCCGATGCCTGATTTATTCATGCAAAATTATTTGGGAATTTGAAAAATGAATAGTACTTGGTTACAGCGATTTTCTGCGTTGTTTATTTCCTCCACAATCACAATGCTTGCAAGTGGATTATCTGCTCAAGCACAAACTGTATCGACTCCCGGTAAAATTTCAACAACAGCAGCCGATTTGGTTCCCCAGCCAACACAACCTGCTTCTGAAACTTCTGCTGAGGTGGCGCAAGTAGATGTTGATCCAGGTCGAGCTACCCGTGGTGGCTCCAGCTATATTGGAGTTGCTGGCAACATTGGTTTAGGTGGTGATTCAGCTTTAAGTGAAGGTGGTTTTATGGTGTTCAGCAAAATTGGGCTGACGCGTACCTTCTCTGTACGACCATCTGTAGCGATTGAGGACGACCCTGTTATTCTGGTTCCTGTCACCTATGACTTTAACTTTCGGACAGCAGATGCTTTTGAAGATACATTCGCTGTAGCACCATACGTTGGGGCTGGCGTAGCGATTGAAACTAGTGATGATGCAGACGTTGGCTTGCTTTTATCTGGTGGTGTAGATGTTCCTTTAAGTACTAACTTCACGGCAACAGCAGGCGTGAATGCGGCGTTTTTAGATGAAACGGATGTAGGACTAATGATCGGAGTTGGTTACAACTTTACTGGGTTGTAAAAAAACTTTTAGTTTACCGTATTTGCAGACTCCGCAATGAATATCGTAATCTACTGCAAAGTTGATGTTAGCGTGCTTGAGGCTCCACAACAAAGTGAGGGATGAGAATGAAAAGTATAAAAATCAACTCATTTATTTTGGCATTAATAGCAGCCCTGAGTGTGATTTTAATCTCAACAACAGCTTTAGCACAAACTGATGTCAACATCAATAACAGTAATATTATCCAGTTTGGAGGTGATGTGATAGTTCCTCCTGGGCAGGTTGTGGAGAATGCCCATGCGATCGGTGGTGATGTGACGATTCAAAAGGGAGCAAGAGTCACCCAAACTGCGATCGCAATTGACGGAGATGTGATTTTAGAAGAGGGCGCTCGTGTTGATGGTGATACTTACGCGGTGGGAGGAGAAATTATCACATCTCCCGGAGCTACTAAGCTAATCGGCATTTAAATTGCAACATAGTCACTATTGCCTTTGTTTTTTA
>NZ_JAYGHD010000335.1:0-25538 GCF_034932245.1 Nostoc sp. UHCC 0251 | reverse complement strand
AGACGGCGATTTATCGCGTCTCGAAAACCCAAAATTTTGTACCAGTAGCCCTTAATCCAAGCGTATTGTGATATCAAGCGTTGTGCCAGTCTGCCAGCAGTGGGGACGAATTTTGAGAACATCTGATGCTCCGATGGCATTTGACTTTTGAATTCCCCTTTGGGGTTGATTCTTGTATAAGCAGTTTTTGTTTGCGCTCAATTCCCCAGTGATAACCACCAAGACTGCCATCACTCCGCAGCACCCGGTGACACGGTACAATCAGCGCGATCGGATTAGCTCCACAAGCATTTCCCACCGCGCGGACTGCTTGGGGTTTGGCAATAGCAGAGGCAATATCAGTGTAAGTGCGGGTTTCGCCATAGGGAATTTTTTGTAATGCTTCCCACACCTGTTTTTGAAATGCTGTCCCACGGACATCAAGTGGTAAATCGAGATGTGTTTCACCTCCTGCAATCAAGTCAAGGATTGCTTGTATCCATTCCTTGTGTGTCTGGTCATCACGCATGATGTGCGCTTGGTGAAATTCCTGGTTCAAAATATGTTCAAGTTTGTCTGCTTCATCACCTAGCTTAACGCTGCAAATACCCTTCTCTGTTGTTGCCACAAGCAAATATCCTAGTGGACATGGAGCGATCGCATAGACTATGCTGATTGTCTTTCCAGCTTGTTGATAAGTCTTTGGTGTCATTCCCAGTTGTTTAGGTGCTTTCTCATACAGTTGACTACTTGAACCATACCCCGTGTCGTAAACTGCATGAGCAATTTCCTCCCCTGACTGAAGACGCTGCTTCAATCGTTGGCTACGTAGTGCATCTGCATATTGAAAAGGGGATACGCCAATTATTTGCTTGAATACCTTTTGCAGATAACTGGGACTCATTCCTACCTGAGAGCATAGTTCTGAGAGAGTTGGGATACGATCAACTTGTGCTTCAATGTATCGACATGCTGCTAAAACTTTAGATTTAGCTGTATTGGGAACTGTTTCAAGTTCTGGCTGACAGCGCTTACAAGGTCGAAAACCTGCAATTTCAGCCTCTTGTGCCGACTCAAAGAAACAAACCTGATTGCGATTTGGTCTGCGACTAGGGCAAATAGGTCGGCAATAAATGCCTGTAGAGCGAACACCGTAGAAAAACTTGCCGTCAATTGTGGGATCTCGATTAAGAACTGCTTCCCAGAGGGTTTTTTCTAAAAGTTGTGTCTGTTGTAGTTGCATTGATGCCTCCTCTGCCCTTGCTGGTAAATGACCAGGCGATCGCTACGTACTTGATATCACACTAGATTAAATAAAAACTAGTTTCTATCTGATTGTTGCGATCAAAGTAGCCTGTGTTTACTGCAACTACCGCTAAACGATATTACGGGCAATGTTTTCGTTGCGATCGCAATCGAATGCGAGATCCTAAAAATAGCACCTCGCAAACCTTAGCCATTAATAAAGTTTAAACAATCACAAAATTGTTTTCGGTTAGTAACAATCCAGTAGATAATTGTGCAAATTGTACCTGAGTAAACCCAGATGCACTACCATCTTGGTCAAAGTACAATGCACCTGTAGCGCTGTTGTAAATAAATCGCTCTTTGCTAGTGGTTGCAGATGTTCCGAGGGTAAACTGATTTTTCTGAAGTGAACCTATTGATAAGCCACCACCAAAACCATTGGCCGATAACTGAATCAGTTCATTAGTTGCATTGAAGTCATAAAGACTATCAACACCTTTGTTGTAACTATAGAAAGCAAAGGTATCAGTACCATTTCCACCATACAGGGTATCATTACCGTTGCCACCTGTGAGGTTATCATTGCCATTGCCACCACAAAGGGTATTATTACCAGAGGCGTTAGAGGCTGTGAGAGTATCATTGCCATCCCCTGCATAAAGGAGATTAGCACCTGATGAATAGTCAACAATCAAGCGATCGTTACCAGTACCACCGTTGAGCGTATTATTGCCAGAGACAGTATAAACTCCATATATGGAGTATAAGGAGGTTAAGTCAGAGGCACTAAGAGTATCATTGCCATTGCCCCCATTTAATAGGTTATTGCCTGATGAATAGTTAGTAACTAAGTTATCATCACCAGCACCACCATTGAGGGTGTTATTTCCAGAGATAGCACTGAGATAAAACTCGCCTCGATAGTCACTGTAGAGGCCAGAGGCACTAAGAGAATCATTGCCAACACCACCATCTACCAGACTATTACCATCTGAAAAGCTAGCACTCAAGTTATCATCACCAGTACCACCATTGAGGGTGTCATTGCCACCATTGCCAGAGAGGGTATCGTTGCCATTGCTCCCTACGATATTATCGTTGTAGGCTGTACCTATGATGCCTAATCGTTCAATATTCTTGTAGTTAACCCGATTCGTGCCTACTGTAATCGAGCCAATGTTAGTAATAGGATTGAAAGCTGAAGTGATTCCCTCAGTCAGATCGGTGTCATAGCCAAATTGCAATGTATCGTCACCTGTCCCTCCATCTACAGTTGCAGTCACTAAGGAGGCAATATATCGGGCGATGAAAAAGAATAAGTCATTGCCGTCGCCACCAGATAGCAGATTATTGCCTAATGAATACTGAGCATCGAAGAAATCGTCACCAGCACCACCATTGAGGGTGTTATTGCCATATGATCGAGAGTCGTCGAAGTTCCTAGAGACGGAGAAAGAATCATTGCCATCGCCACCAGAGAGCAGATTATCGCCGATTGAAGAATTAGCACTCAACTTATCAGCGCCAGCGCCACCGTTGAGGGTGTTATTGCCATCGGCAAAATAGAGAGCGAGAGAATCATTGTCATCACCACCAGAGAGCAGATTATTGCCTGGTGAATTTTCAACAATCAAGTTATCGTCACCAGCGCCACCCTTGAGGATATTGTTGCCCGCACCACCAACGAGAGAATCATCACCAGTTCCACCAACAAGAGAATCATTACCAGTACCACCAATCAGAGAATCATTACCAGTACCACCAATCAGAGAATCATTACCAGTACCACCAACAAGAGAATCATCACCAGTGCCACCAACAAGAGAATCATCACCAGTACCACCAATGAGAGAATCGTCACCAGTACCACCAATGAGAGAATCATTACCAGTACCACCGCGCAACAAGTCGTTGCCACTCAAGGCGTAGATGCGATCGTTCCCACGTTGACCATTAATCACATCATTGGAGTTGTTAAAACCCGCAATGTTATTGTTTAAGTCATTGAGGAAGGTGACAGTGTTTTTGTTGAAAATGCTAGTTTGAGTGGAATTGGAATCGATTACATCAAAGCTGTCGGCGATGCTGCTTTGCCCATCAAATAGGATATTTCCGAGTCCAGATCGTGAAGAAGTTGCTGGCAGATTATCCAGGTTTTCTAATTTGAAGTTTTGCAGAGTAACTTTGGGGTTAGCCAGATTTTCAAAGGTGACTTCTAAGTTGTTGCCATTTTGAGTTAGTTGCAAGTTTCGGGCAGTCAAGCCATTACCTGTAAATTTTAGTGTATCAACATTGGCAATCACTTCTGGCGATGGATTTGATCCAGTGCCCACACCGCCAAAATCAGTGATGATGTCATTGCCATTTTCAGAGTAAAAAATAAACTGATCTTGACCGCCGTTGCCCGTCAAGGTATCGATACCAGCTAATCCATCGATGATGTTGTTGCCAACAGTGCCTACAAGAGTATCTGCACCAGGAGTTCCCGTCAAACTAAGGATACCTGTACCGCTACTGCCTACATTTGTCCCCCCAAACAAGACATAGCTTTGCCCAGCTTGAGTATTGCCGTTAGGGGATGCATTCAATGCGCCAATAATCAGGTCGTCAATGCCATCGTTGTTGATGTCTCCCGCATCGCTGACAGACCAGCCTATTTCGTCACCAGGAGCAATACCGTTAATAGCGAAGCCGTTAGTGCCATTCAGGTCAGAAAGATTGAGATTGCCGTCACTGCCTACATTTGTTCCCCCAAAAACTACATAGCTTCGCCCAGAATCAGTTATGCGGTTAGGGGAGGAATTCGGTGCGCCAATAATCAGGTCGTCAAAGCCATCATTGTTCAAGTCTCCCACATTGCTGACCGAGAGTCCAGAACGACCACCCCCAGCAATACCTTTAATAGTGAAACCATTAGTGCCATCAAGCGATGAAACGTTAAAGTTACCACTACTGCCTACATTTGCCCCCCCAAACACCACATAGCTTTGCCCAACCCAAGTACTCCAGTCCAAAAAATCGCCAGCGTCACCATTGAGGGCAATACCTGCTGCTCCGATAATCAGGTCGTCAATGCCATCACCGTTAATGTCCCCGGCACTACTGACTGAAAAGCCTGCTCCTTCAACAGCACTAATGCCGTTAATAGTGAAACCATTAGTGCCATTGAGGGACGAGAGGTTAAAGTTACCACTACTTCCGACATTTGTCCCTCCAAGTACTACATAAGCTTGCACCGCACCTTCTCCTCCGTTGGGGTAGCGCAAAAATTGTGCAAAAATCAGGTCGTCAATGCCATCGTTGTTAATGTCCCCAACCTTTTTGCCAAATGGGGCGTTAATTAAAAAGCCATTGCTACTATTTGGGGACGAGAGGTTGAGGGTGCCACTACTTCCAACATTTGTCCCTCCAAACACCACATAGCTTTGACCAAGGTCAAATTGCCAAACAATCAGGTCGTTGATGCCATCACCGTTAATGTCTCCTGCATCACTCCCGTTGCCAAAGGTGGTAATTAAAAATCCATTAGTGCCATTTAGAGAAGAGAGGTTAAGGGTGCCGCTACTGGCTACATTTGTCCCTCCAAATACCACATAGCTTTGCCCAATATAAGTATTGTTATTTGTTAAAGCAGTCGGTGCCCCAATAATCAGGTCATCAATACCATCGTTGTTGATGTCCCCCGCATAACTGACCGAATTACCCGATCTTTCAAAGTTACCAATGCCGTTAATGGCAAAGCCATTACTACCATTCAGAGAAGAGAGGTTGAGAGTGCCGCTATTGGCTACATTCGTTCCCCCAAACAACACGTAGCTTTGCCCAGCTTGAGTCTTGCCGTTAGGGGATGCACTCGATGCGCCAATAATCAGGTCGTCGATGCCATCGTTGTTAATGTCCCCTGCATAACTGACTGAAGCGCCTAAGTTATCAGATGCAGCAATGCCGTTGATGATAAAGCCATTACTACCATTAAGGTCAAAAAGATTGAATGATGAATTAGACATGATTTTATTCCGTGTTTGTTGTGATTCAGGGAAGTAGGGAGTAGTGTAAAGCTCAATGAATATTTCCTCCGCTTACCCTCTTTGATGCTCCTCTGCTGGCACATCCGACCGATAGCGGTAATTGAATAATTTGTAATTCATAATTAGAAAATTTAATCATGAATTGCAAACTTGCAATTAAGAATTGTATTGATAGCAGTATTTTGGTGTCAGCTACTCAACCGATTTCACTTTGGAAATAAAAATTACTTTGACAACCGTTAAATCACTTAAATATTCTCATGAATATCTAGGCATTTTCAATATGATTAGCATTATTTCGGTAAAATTATAGTTAATTTTCTGAAGTACTAAGTAAAGTTTGTGTGTAGACATAGCCCCAATACTTATCGGGTTTTGGAGAAAAGGGGAATGGGAAAAACCTTTAACCCAAACCCAGTAACCTTTTATCCAAACCAAATTCCAGTTTAAAATCCGTATCTTGCTCGTACTGACGAATGGTTCGTTGTTTACTTGGGCTTGGCTAGAATTATTTCAAGGCGTTAATTATTTTCGCAGAGTGTTAGGTGGATTCGATTCGTATAGCGGTTCCTGTTCTGGTGAAGTACACAAGGGCGCTTCGGGATGCCCACCACACAAGAACTTTACTACTTTAATCTGTACCTCACTCGATAGGGAACCGCTATATTGATTGGGATTATTCTATTTCAATTAGACCGATAATTTCATCGAAGCAGAAGTTGCGGACTAAATTTGTCAATTTTTCTGCCAAAGCAGAATGTGTTGGTGGAATTTGATCAATTAGTTGGAAAATCCTTTCAGCATCGACTTCAATGGCTGCCTGATTAAGTTCTGTTACCCATTGGGCAGGCATAACGGTAATTGCAGAGCGAAGTTCCAAGATGGAAAATTGAATATTCTCTAGGTTGTTGTCTGTTCCATCTTCACTGCTTTCTTCTGCACAGATATAACGCACCTGCAAATATTCAGCTATCTTTTCAAAAATCACCTGCTCCCGGAATGGCTTACGAACCAAGTCATTGCAACCTGCGGCTAAGATACTTGCCTGTTGTTCTTCAAAAGCACTGGCAGTTAAGGCGATAATTATGGTGCGGAAATTTGCATTTGTACTTCTTTCCCTGGCTCTAATCTCTTTAGTTGCATCGTAACCATTCATAACAGGCATCCGCATATCCATCCAAATTAGGTGAGGTTGCCAGGTTTGCCAAATAGCGATCGCTTCTTGTCCATTATTCGCAGCCTCAATCTCAAAGCCAATGCTACCAAGAAGTTGCACAATTAAATCGCGGTTTTCTTTGCGGTCATCCACTACCAAAACACGGTAAGATGGTTGGTCTGCTGCCAGCTTGAGTACGCGTCCCTTACTCAACTTTGGTGCAGCTTTCAAAGCTGCGGCTAAATTCACTTGGATGTCAAAACTAAAAGTAGATCCTTGCTTAGGGCTACTCGTCAAGTGAATATCGCCTCCCAGTAACCGCACAAATTGACGGCTGATAGTCAGCCCTAGCCCAGTTCCCTCCTTAGTTTGGATACCGCTTGTTGTCTGGACAAAAGGCTGAAACAGGTTATTCATTTCTTCTGGTGCTATTCCCCGTCCAGTGTCTTCGACTTCAAAGTGAAGGGATGGGGAATGGGGCATGAGGCATTGGGCATTGGGCATGGGTAAGAGGTCTTGTGGACAAGGAGAATTGGGGACAAGGGGAAAGACTTGTTTCAAGTTCTCACCTTTTGTCCCCTTGTCCCCTTGTCCCCTTGCCTCTCCTGCTCCCTGCTCCCCACTCCCCAAGCTCACTCGTAAGGTTACTCCCCCTGTTTGAGTAAACTTGACGGCATTACCTAAAAGGTTAATAAGAACTTGGCGGAGCTTACCTTCATCTGTTTGGATATAACGGGGAAGATTGGGAGCAATTTCAAATCTGAGGAACAATTGCTTTGTTTGTGCCCTTACCTGGAACATTTCTTGTAAGGTTTGCAACAGCAGATAAAGGTCGAAGTCTTCAGGGTTGAAAATGATTTGTCCAGCTTCAATTTTGGACATTTCTAGGACATCGTTAATCAGGTTAAGTAAGTGTTCTCCACTGCGGTTAATGGTAGCTAAAGATTCACGCTGGTTTGAGTTGAGGCTAGTATCTCGTTCCATTAACTGAGAAAAACCCAGAATGGCATTCAGAGGCGTGCGGAGTTCGTGGCTCATATTAGCCAGGAAAGCACTTTTGGCACGGTTGGCAGTTTCGGCGGCTTCTTTGGCAATTCTCAGCGCTTCTTCTGCTTGATGCCTAGCTCGACCGATCGCAATTATTTCACCTACCAGTTTCAATAGATTAATATCTTCTTGGTTCCAGGTTTTTGAGCAGTGAATCATCGCTGCGCCAACAAACCCAACTACTTTGCCAGCATGAACCATTGGCACTGCTAGTAAAGACTGAAACGACATACTTTCAAAAACTTTTCGCTCAGGTAGATGGGGTGGTAAATTTTCCACACAAGAGATTTGTCGATGCCTACCACGAAGAATCGGCTCGTAGAAATAGGGGAACACTTCCACAGGCGAACCTTTTGCAATATCAATCAATGGTGCAATATTTTCACCACACCATTCATGGATGAGGTTGAATTCACGTTGATCTTGGGAGCATTCAAAGATGCAACTGTGTTCAGCATCAATAAATTGAGCGATCGCCTGAAGTGTAAAATTAATTGCTGTTTCTAAATCTTGGTCAATAAATTGGCGAGAAATGCTGCTGATTAAACTTTCAGCTTGAGTCCGACGTTGCAAGGCTGCTTCTGCTTGTTTGCGATCGCTAATATCACGAGCTACACCCACAATCTGAAAATTACCTTGGGCATCTTGTGTGCGGACTGCATTAGAAGTTAGCCAAACCCAGCCTTTAGTTCGATGTTTAGCGCGGTATTCAGTACCCGAAATTCCCTCACCTGTTGCCAGGATAGTTTGGGCGACTTCTAGACACTTTGGCACATCATCAGGATGAGTAAAGAATGCCAAAGAATTACCCTCCATTTCGCTGGGGGCAAATCCGGTGGTATTCAAGATATTAGGGGAAATATAGTTAAATACCCCATCAGGATTGATGACAAACAGCATATCGTTGACTTTTTCAACGATAGTGCGAAACTTTAACTCACTTTGCTGTAGGGCTGCTTCTGCTTGTTTACGTTCCAATTCCGCACCGGCACGGGCGGCAAAGATTTTAAGAATGAGTTCCCGTCCGGGATCGGGCTTCATTGGTTTAACATCTATCACTGCTAGATGTCCAATGATTTCGCCGGATGAACTGGTTAGAGGAACGCCAAAAAAACTCTCGGCATTCATCTTTACTAAATCTGTATCTTTGGGGAAAGCGGCTTGTACTGCTTGAGGATAGTGACACATGTTGCCTTGCAAGGTATGTTCACAAGGAGTTCCCTGCAATTTATACTCCAAGTTCTCGTTAATAGCCCCGCTACACCAAAATGCCAAAGTGCGGACTTTAGTTTTTGGCTCATCACCAAACTCAGTAACTAGGGCATATTGAACTTGCAACACCTCAGCAAGGTAACGAACGCAAGAATTGAAAAATTCATCACCTGTTTTTGCTGCTGTGCCCTCAACAATTAAGCGTAAAGCTTGTTCTTGCTGTTTGCGTTCGCTAATATCTGTAAAGACAGAATCGAGACAAGATTCTTCGGCATTGAGGCGCAGTGACAACAGTAACCAAACAACCGAACCATCGAGCCGTTGCAGTGCTACTTCAAAATTACGAACTTCGCCGTCCTTTTCTAACTCTGCTAACATCCGCGTGCGATCGTCTGGATTAACATATAAGTCAGTTGTGAAATACTTGCCAATCAAGTCAGCAGCAGAGGTAAAACCTAATATCTCGGCACCACGTTGATTAGCATCGATAATCAATCCATCTTTTTGGCAGGTGCGGAAAATCCCTACTTGGGAATTCTCAAAAATGTTGCGGTATTTCATTTCACTACGACGCAAAGCTTCTTCTGCTTGCTTGCGTTCTGTAATATCGCGTCCCACACCTGCGATCGCAATACCATCACTGGGAGTGTTGATTGTCGAAGTGTTAAAGTTGAACCATCGCCAGCTATTATCTTTGTGTCTTAATCGCACCTCAATATCAGTCAGCTTTTCTCCAGTCGCACTCCTTTCTAAGGCTGAGATACTAATTGTTGAATCTTCAGGCTCGACGAACTCCATCATAGAATGGCCTTCCACTTCTGCCAGGCTGTATCCCAGAATTGGGGTAACATTCGGCGAATGATAGGTAAAGGTTCCGTCGGGGGTGAGGACAAATATCAGGTCATTGGCATTTTCGATGATAGTACGGAACTTTAACTCACTCTCCTGGAGAGCTTGTTGGGCGCGTTTGCGTTCTGTGGCATCAGTGCCTACTGAAAGAATTTCGATTAAGTTTCCTTGTTCATCTAAAATGGGTTTATTTGCCCAGACTATCCAGACGCGATCGCCATTTTGGCATAAGTTCTCATTTTCGTTGAATAGATAGTTTTCTGGGTGTTGACAAATATCAACCATTAACGTCTGTAAGTCCCGCCCAGAAGTTTCGGTTTCTGGAACAATTGTGCCGATGACATTACGTCCGATAATTTCATCTAAATCGAAACCAAAAAGCCTTTGACCATAATCATTTAAAAATATGATGTCGCCGTTACCGTCCCAACGCAGAATGACGCAGTTGGCTGTTTGTACCAAATCCCGATACTGAACTTCGCTTTGGCGCAAGGCTTCCTCAGTGCGTTTACGAGCAGTAATATCGCGCACTACTGCCAAAATGTGTGGCTTACCGTTGTAAGTGCAAGTTGTTCCTTTAACTTCCACATCTATCAAAGTGCCATCTTTGCAGATATCAACTGCTGGCCCATAAAATTCCTCACCAGATCGGGTTTTTTCAAAAAACTCTAAAAAAACAGAATATGAGTCTGGGTGAATATAGGCAGATGGATGTAAAGTGATAAATTCTTCATAAGAGTAACCGTGCATCTGACAAGCCGCAGGATTAACTTCGGCGACTTTTTCAGTTTCTATTTCAGTAATAAATAGTCCATCATTGATAGCTTTAAAAATACTGCGGTATTGTAGCTCACTTTGTCGCAGTGCTTCTTCAGCCCTTTGGCGTTGCGTAATGTCGCGGAAACTCCATACTCTACCAATAATCTGTTCGCCGATGCGCTGAGGACAGGAGTATCGCTCAAATATTCTGCCGTCTTGCAGTTCTAAGCAGTCGTAACTAACTAGTTCCGGTTGTGTGTATAATTCTCGGACTCGTTGCAAAAATACATCCGGGTCTTTTAGCTGGTTTGCCAGATACGCCAATCGCTGAGGATGATCTGGTTCTGTCAAAAGTTCTGGTGGAATTGACCACATTTCTAAGAACTTTTGGTTGTAACTAGTGATATTACTTAAGCTATCGACTACTAAGATACCATCTTGAATCGATTCAAAGATAGCGCTTAACAGAGACAAAGAGTTTTCTAAAGCTACTTGAGTTTGTTTGCGATCGCTCAAATCCCGCCCTAAAACCACCAGAGCTTTGCGTCTACCATCTTGGTGAAATAGGGGAGCTTTAATCATATCTACACTACTCACTGTGCCATCAGGTCGGGGTATAACTTCTTCTACCCGATGCACACATCCCAACTGCCAAGCTTGTTCATCTGTTTTGTCACAGTTGAGCAAAGCATTGTGATAAAAATTACTAAATTCTGCTAGTTCTGAGTCTTTTTTGCCTTGATAATCAACGCCTTCTATCTGTAAAAATTCCAGGTTAGCCTGGTTTGACAGCAACCATTTTCCCTCGCCGTCCTTCAAACAGATAATATCAGGTGTAGCGTTAATTAATGTCTGCAAACGCTCTTCAATCTCTTGCAGGGATTCTTGAGTTTGTTTTGCCAGCGTGATATCCCGAATCACCAGTATTGCACATTGATCATCACTCAGTCCGGCACAGCTACCGGAGATGTCTAGTGTTAAAGTTCGCTCACCCTGCTGGAACTGGTAATTTGCTGTTTCGTATTCACCATTGAGTATCCGCACATCAGGATAGCAGGGTAAAGCAACTGGTTGTCCTGCTTGTGCTAATGGTAGTAAGTCAGTTAACTTCGCACCGCAGGCAGTGTTGTGGGATTGATTCACCAAACCCTCAAAGCTAGGATTGCACCATTGGATGCATCGATCTTCTCCTACCCAGACTACAGCATCAGCGATCGCACCTAATGTTACTTCCATTTTGGTGAGGCTAGCTTGCAATTGCTTTACCTGCTCCAATTGTTTAGCGCTCATCACCAACTCCTTAACATCTCCTAGATAAATCAATTTGGTATAGCAATTTTATCTTTAGTTATCCATCAGGGTATTTAACTACAGAAAAATTATATATTGGCTTCAAATATTACAGCATCTACACAGATATCAGCATCATAAAGAGGGAGAATTCTGGAAGTTGCTAAATCATCCCGCAACTATGCAACACCAAAAATTTTTCCGTAATTGCAACTATCTCCCCTAGTTCTACCCTATTTATCTTTAAATTCAAATCAGAAAAGCAGAGAACACCGCCCAAAACAAGCGCACAATCTCTGCCGTATCAATTAAGTCAACAAAAACGGAGAAGAAAAGTATGTTACACCAAATCAAAGATTTGCTTCAAAACGCCCAACTGCAAGAGCAAGTAAAAGCAGCAGCTAACCAAGCAGAAGCCATCAAAGTGCTAGCGATCGCTAGTGCAGAGAAAGGTTATAACTTCACAGTTGAAGCCATTTCTCAAATGCTGACAGAACTAACCTTTGTGGACTCCAACGAACTGAGCGAAGAAGAATTACTTAGTGTTAGTGGTGGAATGATGGCTGATAGTGCGCCTAAGCTATGTCATACAGAAGGCTGTGGTGGCGGACACTGCTAAAAAAGGTATGTAGCTTCTCTTTCTCTTTGGTATTGTAGCCTCCAAAGTCAGGTTGTTTTTCTAAAACAGCTTTTTATATCCAACTTTCCCAATATTTTAATTTGGATAATTTCCATACTTGGTACTGAGGTTCAACACAGAGAGAGATGCTGCATAACAGATTCCCTCTTTACTTTTTTGAGCAAGGTAAAGAGGGAATTCCATTAACAATTACTATCACCAACTCTGAGAAAATACATACAATTATGTTGTCACAAATTCAAAGCCTACTCCAAAATAGCCAACTACGCGAGAACATACAAGCAGCAGTTACCCAAACAGAAGCCATCAAACTGTTGCTAATTGCCAGTGCAGAAAAAGGTTATACTTTCACAGTCGAAAGCATAGCTCAAATACTGTCAGAGCTAAACTCTGCAGAATCAGTAGAACTGACTGAAGAAGAATTACTCGGTGTTAGTGGCGGGATGCCATTACAACATACAAATTCGTGTAATCACCATTATTCTTGTTGCTGGTAAACAAGTGTAGATTTTCTTTAGGAGTTCGTAGTTTTTGGTGAAAAAATACACCAATTTTCCTAATTTATGATCTTTCTTGGTTGGGGACAACTAATTCAACTACGAATTACAAGTTATTTTATGTTTATCTAATTGTAGTTAATTTAAAACTTATTTCAGACGAACGCTATTGTTCTTAATACCAACTATTAAAACTTAGACCAGAATTGATACTTACCTTTTAACTCCCACTATGAGAAATCCAGCTATGGTTCAACCAGTTGTTCGCTTATCCCAACAGAAAACATCAGACGATTTAAGAGCGATCGCAGCCAACGCTAGCTTTATCTGGGAACGCCTTGATGAGAGCAGATTTGCTATTAATGGCGATCGAGTCAATGAACAAGAAATTAACCGTCGTAGACATCGCTGGTGCGAAGTTGCAGCAGAAGGTAAATGGGATACGTTGCACAAACGCTTACAGTGGGAAGGGCTAGACCTCGATGCTGTTAATTCCAAATTGGGAACCATTGAATTACTTGCCGATCAACCTTTGCCTGAGTGGGCAGAAACCTTGCAGCAAATCATCCAAACCGCTACAGGATTTAATTCTGCAACCGAAGTATTTCTACCCATAGATTCACAAAATCCGATTACCTTTGAAGATATTCTTTTGCCTGCTATCTTGGTAGCTAGACAGCAATTACTGACTCGCTGCGACAGTCAATTTACCCAAGATTGTCTTCCCTTATCGATTCTTTCCCACGACGCTTACAGTTCTTTAGAACGTGGTCTACTGAAACGATTAGCAGGAATTTGCACAAAGACATTAGATTTTGAATTTTCTCAGGTGCGTCCCTTTGGTCAAAACTTGCTCGGCTTACTAGGACTGGAGACAGAAAACAATAATACTCACTACACCAAGTTCGTCAATCAACTCCTAGAAGATGGAATGCTGACGCTCTTTCAAAAGTATCCAGTTCTCGGTCGGTTAGTGGCAACAGCAGTAAATTTTTGGGTTGAGTTCACTGCTGAATTTCTCGAACGTTTAGTTGCAGATAAGACAGATATTCAACGGACTTTTAATCAAGCGATCGCTCCATTTTTTCAAAACAAAGTTGTTGAAATTCAAACATCCATTTCCGATGCACACAAACGCGGACGAACGGTGATTCTGCTCACCTTTGAGTCTAGACTTAAACTTGTTTATAAACCCAAAGATTTAGGACTAGAAGTTGTCTTTAACCAATTTTTAGATTGGTGCAATCAACACAGCAATCTTTTAGATTTTAAAGTCATTCAGGTGTTGGAGCGCAACGATTACGGTTGGGTGGAATATGTTGAACAGTTGCCTTGTGTTGATGAAGCAGCTGCGAAACGATTCTATCAGCGTTCTGGGATGCTGTTGTGTGTGCTTTACGCTTTGCGGGGAACAGATTGCCATTACGAAAACTTAATTGCCAATGGCGAACATCTGGTGCTGATTGACATGGAAACACTGCTGCACCATGAACCGAATCTCATTGAAGACTCACCACTTACCCAAGATTTAGAAACAACCGCCACACGACAATTTTGGGATTCCGTACTCCGCACCGGACTTTTACCGCGTTGGGACTTTAGTGGCGATCGCAGTGTCGCTTATGATATTAGCGGGCTAGGCAGCACAGATCCCCGACTATCTCCCCGCAAAGTGCCGCGCTGGCAGAACATTAATACAGATAATATGCATCTGTTGTCTGAGCCTGTAACCTTGCCGATTGGGAAAAATGTACCGTTATTGGGTGAAGTTGTTCTGTCTCCAAACGATTATCAACTACAAATCACCACTGGGTTTGAGCAGATGTATCGCTTTTTGATGGCGCACAAAGATTTCTTAATTTCACGCCAAAGTTTGCTATCTGCTATGCAAAATCAGCAGGTGCGCTTTATCTTCCGCAACACCCGCATCTATGGCATCATCCTGCAAAAAGCTTTAGCACCCGATTACCTCAAACACGGCGTAGATTACAGCATTCAGCTCGATGTTCTCAGTCGTGCTTTTCTAGTTGCTCAAAATAGACCGAACGCCTTTCCTGTTTTGAGCGCGGAACTCCGAGCAATGGAACAATTGGATATTCCCTTTTTCACCGCTAGCGCTGTGGTTGATGAACTGAGTTTAAACGGTTCTTCTTCCATTCCCAACTACTTCAAGCAATCTAGTTATCAAGACCTGCTCAACCAGTTACAATCTCTGGATGAAACCGACTTAGCTCGACAAGTAGCGATTATTCAAGGCTCCTTCGATGCCAAGATTGCAACCACCTCCAGCCGCCAAGGTGGGCAATGGCAAGGCGAATCTTTACCGTTGCTGAATTCGGAACAATTGATTGCTGAAGCCAAAGAAATCGCCACTCAACTGGAAACCAGAGCCATTTCTGACCCTGATGGCAGCGTTAACTGGATTGGTTTAGACTTTGTGCCTCGCGCCGAACGATATCAACTGCAAGTATTAAATAATTGTCTTAGTGATGGACGCTCTGGAGTTGCTTTGTTTTTAGCTGCACTGAGTCAAGAAACTGGTGATTCCCGTTACCGCGATCTAGCATTGAGGACAGTGCAATCTCTGCGTCGCCAAATCCACACCATCGATCCCGAAACTTGGGAACGCATGGCTCGTTTCATGGGCGTTGGGGGTGCAACAGGTTTAGGGTCGATGATTTATAGCCTGGTTAAAAGTAGTCAATTCCTCAACGATGCAACGCTGTTGCCAAACGCTCAAGTATTAGCCGAGTTGATGACACCAGAACTAATTGCTGCCGACGAACACTTGGATATTATGAGCGGAGCAGCAGGCGCAATTCTAGGACTATTGTCCCTGCATCAAGCCACAGGAGAAGCAACCGTTTTAGAAAAAGCGATCGCTTGTGGACAACATTTAATCAACCGTCAAGTTAGCCACAACGGTGCGCCCAAAGCTTGGCATACTTATTGGGATAAGCCCTTAACTGGCTTCTCTCATGGAGCCGCAGGCATTTCTTACGCCTTGCTCAGACTTTATGCCGCCACCTCAGAGGGCAAGTACTTAGAAGCAGGTTTAGCAGGAATTGAGTATGAGCGTAGCGTCTTTTGCCAGTCCATTGCCAACTGGCCAGACTACCGCAGAATGGGACAAGCAGGGCAACCTGACTTTGCAAATAAGTGGTGTCATGGTGCAGCCGGCATTGGTTTGGGACGCTTAGGTAGTTTGAGAATCGTGGAAACGCTGGAAATTCAACAAGAAATTGAAATTGCTCTCCAAACTACTCAGAATTTTGGCTTACAGGCGATCGATCACTTGTGCTGTGGCAACTTTGGACGGGCGGAAGTGCTGTTAGTCGGTGCAAAAATCTGTTCCCGTCCTGATTGGCATCAAACTGCTCACCAGAATGCAACAAATGTTGTGGCTAGAGCCAAGCGAACTGGAGCTTATCAACTGTTCCCCAACTTACCCAATTCTGTATTTAATCCTGGCTTTTTACCCGGTATATCTGGAATTGGTTATCAATTGCTGCGTCTGGCTAACAATAATTTGCCTTCAATATTATTGTGGGATTGAGCTTGTTGTTCGTACCCAAAAACAGCTTTTGACCACACCCTATTAGTTTATGCTAATAGGGTCAGAACTAGCCCTTTCAACGTGTTAACTGCTGATAAAAGCTACGACTCAAAACAAAAACGTGCTGACCTAAATAAACAAGGTATTTGTCCTCAAATCCCAAAACGAGTCTGGAAAACTCAGAAAATCTATTCGTATATTTCAGCATCAGCAGGAGCTTAGAGAATGTTGTCATCTATTTCATCTTCGATAGCTTCAGCCATCAAATCTTCTTCCTGTTCAATTTCATTTAACTCTTCGTCAGACACATCAAGTTCTTTCTTCGCAAAGACTCGCCTAGCCTTTCTGTCGAAAATTTCAACAATATTTGTTTTATCCTTTTTAATTGCTTCAATATCATCTTTTTGTAACAGAATCATATAATATCGGGATACTTCCATCATTCTGTATGCATATTGATAAGCATCCCTTGTAAACTCACCAGTTGTTACCACCATTACCACGTCTGCCCCTGTAACAAATGTCAGCCCGATTTCTTTGGCTAAGACATCAATATCAACTTTATTTGTGTTTTTGCATTGAATCTGCCACCGACTATAAACAAACCTGTCTGAAGCTGCCAGAACATCTACTTCCCCTTTGCCATTTTCTCTACTACGCCATTTTGTAAAACGCAGACTGGTTAGGCGTATCATCCAGACCGCCAGAAGCTCTAGTGCTTTGCCTTTAATATGTTTATCTGGATGATTTAATTCATTTACAACATCATCAAAGGTACGGTTAAGTTCAATTTCTGAAAGCCTTGTTTCATTAGCGATTGATTTTAGAAGAGGTGCTAATAGTTCAGACTGGGCTTTGCTGGTTAATCTGACTTTATTCGGTTTAGCTCCTCTGCCACCTGTGGTTTTTTCTGTTTCTATTAAACCGAGAGTTGCAAGAGGTTCAATAACATCCTTGACTAGATTTTTAGTTGTGAGTTTTAATTTATAAATACTTCTGGTATGTTGGGCAACTTTATTAGCTGGTATAAGTTCTTTGACATCAAGATTCAGTAGACTCAGCAGAAAATGTTTTTGTCCGGGAGTCAGGGTATAAAGCTCGTCAATAAAATCTTTATTGATGCCTAGAATTTCGGAAACAATATCCCAGTTAATTTCGTATTCCCGTTCAATACACCTGCCAAGGACAACCAACTTCTCATGGTACTTGTGTAAATGGCATTGGGTGATATGGCATAACCCCTTTCTTGTAATTCATAAGCTATCGACTCCAACTGTGGTTCTTCTCCTCTAGAATTAATTGCGTCGATAGCTTTTAATAAAGCCATGCCTGACAGATTATTTAATATGTGAGCCGCAAACCTTCGATTTACAAAATAAGTATTGTTGGACTTCGATAAAATTTCCTCAACAAGAGGAGTAATTTTATATTGGCGTGGCTGTTCCAAGTCTCCAATAAGCTGATAGGCTCTGAGTGACAAGAAACAATTCATTGCCAATTTTCTAATATTATCTGAAGCCAGCTTGGATGATGCTAGTTTAGAATGTTGGGAAAAATAACGTTGGGCAATATTGGCTTCCAGTGCGTCTCTGCTTGGTTGACAACCTTTACATAATTCCAGAATTTCAACTAAAGAGAATTTTGCTGCCTCAAACTGATGTCCATAAGTAAACCTTTTTAATTTATTAGACTCCATTCTGCAATTTCCTTAAAACATCTGATTAGTTTGAGCGCCTTCTTTAAAATAATCCTAACTGTACGGACTGGTTATTATCAGTATTTTCTATTGCTATTGGTGGTAAATCTGCTGGAGGTTCAACAACCAAAGGAGCATTTTTTTCAAATCTCAGTTTTGAACTTTTGATGTAATCTTCATCTATCTCAAAAGCTAACCAGCGTCTTTGTAAAGTTTCTGCAACTCGACCTGTCATATTAGAACCAGCAAAAGGTTCTAAAACAATATCGCCTGGTTCTGTACAAAGGTTAATGACAAACTCTGGTAGAGCTTGAGGGAATCTTGCTGGGTGTGGCTTAAAGCCTTCTTGCTTACAACGCCTTTGGTAATAATCGTTGGAGGCAGTATTCGAAGCAGAAATTACATTTACGGGCTGGACTAAATCTTCAAATAAAGTTTCTTGTATAAGAGTCTGTTGCCCTATTTCTTCTTTGTCTATGCTACAACGCCCATCAATAATATTCGGGGGAATAGCTCCTCCCCTGTCCTTCCCAAATTTATTGGAAATGTCATGGCCTGATGGTCTAAGGCTGGGCGTATACCCATTCTTCAAAAGGTTTTTCATTGCATCACTATAAGGCTTTAAAACTCTTCTATTATTAGCTTTAGGATGCGGTTCTTTTGACAGCCACCAAATTGTATTTACCGAATCTTTAACTCTTTCCCTGCGAACTGTTACCCATTCGGCAGGGGTGGGTAGTTTTGCTGGATTATACCAATACAATTCCTGTGCCAGATAAAATCCAAGTCCGCCTTTTTCTTTTGCTTTACACAAAGCAACAACCAGCTCAAAATGATAAAGAGAACGAACTGGCATCCCCTTAATCCAGCTGCCACCAATATCAATAACCAATGAACCTGTCGGTTTAAGAATGCGGTAAAACTGTGTCGCATAATCTTTAAACCATTCAACATATTCGTCTGCATCAACGTTTCCGTATTCTTTTTTACGAACTAGTGCAAATGGTGGAGAGGTGCAAATTAGGTCGATACTTTCGTCGGGAATAAGTTTCATTAATTCTAGACTGTTTCCCAAATAAGCAGCACCAAATTTTGTTTCGTAGTAAGGGTTACAGTTAAGTTTCATCTAAGTTTTTCAGTACAAATGTACTCTTTATTAAGACAGTATTATCTATAAAAGCATAAGTTCTTCATCTGTTAACTTTTTTTTTGATTAATTTGCTAGCTCAATGCCTAATTGATCTCCAAAAGAAAAAGCGGACGTATTCATCAATTGAGAACTATTAGCAATAACTGTGCAGTGGCGCGTCTGTTAACGGAGTAATAAGGATCATAGATAGCGCGGTAGACTGTCCATAATATATCGCGTACACCGGACACTACCACCAAGATTTAATAAGGACACGCCCCCAGATCGTCTAGTAAACAAGCATTATAGGTCTAGAAAATATCTTATACCAAGCAAGGTGCGATCGCTCCTCGATGCCGCACTCGATCGCAAAGCTAGAACCAATGTATTGGTGATGTTTATGCTTTGTTGAAGCAGTAGAAGCGATCGCTTCCCTTATTTCTCCCCTAGTTCTCCCCGATCGCACTTTAATCTTAAAGGTCTAGAAGACTTGAGGCTCTGAGTGCCATCAGAAGGAGAACAATGCAACTCAAACACAGCCACATCTTTCGCCAAGAAGCTCTAGAGCGCTTATCTTCGCCAGAACAACTCGATCAAGCGATAAATGTGGTTAAGCCTCAAGCTTGGTTGACTTTATCTGCGATGAGCTTTGTGGTTGCTGTAGCTGGCTTTTGGAGTGTGTTTGGTAGAATTCCCCTGACTGTCACAGGTCAAGGTATCTTGATTAAACCGCACCATGTTGTGGAATTTCAAGCACCCAGTTCTGGCCCGTTACTAACTCTCAAGGTAAAGGCGGGAGATATTATTAAACAAGGCGATGTGCTGGGTATTATCGACCAATCAGCGCTAAAGCAGCAACTACAGCAAGAGCAAGTAAAATTGCAACAATTACAGACCCAAAATCAAGAGACTGACAGGTTACAAAAGTTGCTGATTGACCAACAAATCATTACTCTTGGACAGCAGAGAATGGATTTGGAAAATAATTTGCGTCGAGAGCAAGGTGCGCCAAAGTTACGCGATCAAACATTGAGAGCGATCGCTCAAAAACGTCAAAGCATTAATTCGCGCAAACAACAAATTAATTATTTACTCAAAACTCTTAAAGGACGGGTTGATAATCGTCGTCAGCTTTTTGAGCAGCATGTCATCAGCCAAGATATGCTGGTGCAAGCCGAACAAGAATATTTTAATACTCAAAGCGAACTCTCAGATATTGACGTGCAACTAAAGGATCTTGAAATCCAAGAAACCACTACGCAACGAGAATATCTGGAAAATCTTAATAGAATTGACGAAATTAAAACCAAAATTAAAGATATTAATACTCAAAATACTAAATTACGCGAACAAGATTTAAAGCAATCAATTGATAAAACAAATCAAATTCGAGAAGTAAAGCGCCGCATTGCCCAATTAGAACTGCAACTATCTCAAGAAAGTAGAATTATTAGCAAATATAATGGTCACATTCTCGAACTGAGTGCTGTCCCTGGACAAATGATGAATTCGGGTAGTCGCTTGGGTTCAATTGAGGCTGAACAGCCAAATTCAAAACTTATGAGTCTTGTTTACTTTGCAAATAAAGATGGTAAGCAAATCAAGCCAGGGATGCCTGTACAGGTAACTCCCAGCTTTGCTAAACGTGAGCGTGAAGGTGGCATTGTCGGAACGATCGCAGATATTTCTTCATTTCCGGTAAGTACACAAGATATTACAGCGATCATTGGTAACAAAGAAATTGCCGCCAGCCTTGCGGGCAAAGGTGAAGGCCAGGTGCAAGCTTTTGTCCAACTCCAAGAAAACCCGACATCAGTTAGTGGCTATAAATGGTCATCTTCTGATGGCCCAGCTTTAAAAATATCTTCTGGGACAACTACCTCTGTTCAAGTGAAAGTTGGAGAAAAAGCACCGATTTCTTATATTATTCCTATGCTGCGATCTTGGACGGGAATTTATTAAAATAATTCGTAATTCGTAATTCGTAATTCGTAATTAAATTGGGCATTAGGCATGGTTAAAAATGAAAGGTTCACCCTCAGAAGCTCAACGTTCAAGTTCTAATACCAATTACCAATGCCCCATGTCCAATCCCCAATCCCCAATTCCAAAATTTAAACCGAATCGTGTCTGCACTTCTACACTTTTGCAAATGGAAGCAGTCGAATGTGGTGCGGCTGCTTTAGGAATAATTTTGAGCTATTACGGTCGGATTGTGCCACTGGCTAAACTGCGTGAAGAATGCGGTGTTTCGCGGGATGGCAGCAAAGCTTTTAATATCCTCAAAGCTGCCAAAAACTATGGACTCAATGCTAAAGGTTTAAAACTATCTCTGGAAAACGTCAAAACTACCCGTCTCCCCTACATTGCCTTTTGGAATTTTAACCATTTTCTCGTGGTAGAAGGATATAGCAAAAGACGCGTCTACCTCAACGATCCTGCCAATGGTCGCAGAACAGTGAGTTGGGAAGAGTTCGATCGCGCATACACGGGTGTTGCCCTAGTGATGGAACCAGGGGCAGACTTCCAGAAGGGAGGCAAAAAAAATCACATTGTCTCAGCCTTAAGTAGCCGTTTACAAAACTCACGAGTTACTATCTTATTTTGCTTGCTTGCGGGATTATTGCTAACACTGCCTCGGTTAGCTGTACCAGCCTTTTCTCAGGTATTTATCGATGAGATTTTAATCCAAGATCGGCAAGATTGGTTACGACCTTTGCTGTTAGGAATGCTGTTAACTACTTTATTAAGGGCATTCCTTGCCAGACTGCGGCTTACCTACCTGCGGCGATTGATGGTTAAGTTATCAGTCAGCACATCAGGACAATTTCTCTGGCATATCCTACGATTGCCTATTGGGTTTTATGACCAACGGTTTGCTGGGGAAATTAGTAGCCGGGTGCAACTCAATGACCGCGTGGCAGAAGTACTATCAGGGTCTTTGGCAACTACAGTAATTGACGCGGCGATGATGATATTTTACCTGCTGATTATGATTCAGTATGACCAATTATTGAGTGCGATCGCAGTTGGTTTTGCTTTAATCAACATTCTCACCCTCTTATTTTTATCGCAAACTCGTGTAGATACAAATATGCGCCTAGCTCAGGAATATGGCAAGGTGGGTGGAGTAACGATTAGCGGCATCCAAACCATAGAAACTATCAAAGCTTCAGGGCTGGAGTCAGATTTATTTTCTCGGTTTGCGGGTTATTATGCTAAAGCCATGAACGCCCAACAACAATTAGGTTTACAAACTCAAATTCTCACCACATTACCTACAATTTTGACAGCCCTAACCACAGCTTCTATTTTGCTGGTTGGTGGTTTACAGGTAATGAAGGGCAATCTCAGTATTGGAATGCTGGTCGCCTATCAAAGTTTAACACTGAGTTTTTTAGAGCCAGTTAATAGCCTCGTTAATTTCGGCAGTACACTCCAAGATTTAGAAGCTGATTTAAATCGGCTTGATGATGTGTTGCAAAATCCCGTTGATTTGGAAGTGGAGGGGAGGCGGAGAGCAGGGGAGGCAGGGGAGGCAGGGGAAGCAGGGGGAGAAATTACTTCCTCATTTCTTTGGCAATTACAGGGTAATGTTGAGTTACGAAATGTCACTTTTGGCTATAGTCGTGTAGAACCTCCCTTGATTGAGAATTTGAGCTTGACTGTCAAGCCAGGGCAAAGGATAGCACTTGTGGGGGGAAGTGGTTCTGGTAAATCCACGGTTGCTAAATTAATTTGCGGGCTTTATCAACCTTGGAATGGGGAAATCTGCTTTGATGGTGTAGAGCGATCGCAAATTAAGCGTTCTGTTCTGGCTAACTGGTTGGCAATGGTTGAACAGGATATCTTTTTATTTGCCGGCACTATCCGAGAAAACATTACTCTTTGGGATTCAACTGTACCAGAAGCCGATTTGGTGCAGGCTTGCCAAGATGCAGCGATTCATGATGCGATCGCATCTATGCCTGGGAAATATGACTTTGAGTTGATTGAAGGCGGTATGAATATTAGTGGTGGACAACGCCAGCGTTTAGAAATTGCCCGCGCTTTGGTGAGAAATCCCACAATCTTAGTACTGGATGAAGCAACCAGCGCCCTGGATACAGAAACGGAGTTGATTATTAACCGTAACTTGCAACAGCGTGGTTGTTCGTGTATTGTAGTAGCCCACCGCCTCAGCACAATCCGTGATTGCCATGAAATTATTGTGCTAGAGCAAGGTAAAATCGTGCAGCGTGGCACTCATGAGGAATTATGGCAGCAAGGCGGAACTTATCTTCGCTTACTTCACGCGGCAGAGGCATAGGTAATGAGTAGCCCCCAGGTGAATCCTTCTTCTAAACTGTACTCTTTTCAAGCAAACGAACCAGTACTGTTGGATAACTCAGAAACTTTCTGGATAGTGCAGTCTGGAACATTAGCAGTATTTGCAACTAGAGTTAAAAACAGTTTATCAAAGGAGCATCGCCGCTATTTGTTTCATGTCAATGCTGGTGAAGTCTTGTTACCAGAAGTAATAGCACAAAGCCAATGGAATTTTGTAGCGATCGCAATTGAACCCACCCAATTATGCCAGATGTCAATGGTTGATTTGGTTAAGGGAATTGGGGTGGCTGACTCTCAATCCATAGAACTTTTAGAAGGTTGGGTAAATCATTTAGGACAATCTCTTAGTGCCCAGCAGACAGTTTTGACAACGCCATTAAACCTTGTGCAGACATTAGGGCAGGATTTTTCATTATCGGCCGGTGAAACGCTACAGTGGAGGCAACCAACACTTCTATGGGTGAAGTTGCAGCAAGGCAAAACTTACTGGATGGGAGTTGAAGAATTAACCTTGAATTCTACCTCACCAGCGTTTCCACTTACGAGTGATATGTGGCTGGAGGCAGAAGATGCGGTTATTGGACAAGTGTTGCCAACGGCAGATTTAGAAAATTCCGAGGAACTCCTAGCAGGTTTAGCCAGTTTGCATACTTGTTTCTTTCACTACTTCAGTTTGCTGGCAAATAAAGAAGCAGAAGCAGAATTTCGGCAGTTTCAGGAACGCGAACAATTTAATCAGCAAGTAATAGAGGGGGCACTCTCTGATTTAGCAACAGTATTGCAGCCACAGCAGGAGGCGGTTTTTTCTCAGGAAGGGCCGCCCTTATTGGTAGCATTTGGTGCAGTTGGGCGATCGCTAGGGATAGAGATTCGTCCACCAGCAGAGGATTTGAATTCTATTAAAGACCCTGTAGCTGCGATCGCACAAGCATCACAAATTCGGATCAGGCGTGTAACTTTAGCAGATGGCTGGTGGCACCAAGACCAAGGAGCAATGTTAGCTTATACTCAGTTGGAAAAGCGCCCAGTGGCGTTGTTACCTACAGATAATCGGAATTATGTGATCTTTGACCCCGTAGCGCGAACTCGGACACCCGTTAATGAATCGGTAGCAAAAACACTGTCACCATTAGCCTACGTTCTGTATCGACCATTACCTCAAGTTGCGCTTAATGCCATTGACTTACTGCGGTTTGGGATTAAAGGTTATGAAAAAGACATCGCTAGTATTTTAGTAGTGGGGCTACTGGGCACAATATTGGGAATGGTTGCACCACAAGCAACAGCAATTTTAATCAATAATGCCATTCCCGATAGCGATCGCGCTTTACTGTGGCAGATCGGATTGGTCATGTTTGCAGTCGCCTTTGGGCAGTTAGCTTTTCAAGTTGCCCAAAGCATTATTACCCTACGAGTCGAAAGCGCCACTGATAGCATATTGCAGCCAGCCATTTGGGATCGGTTACTCAGATTAAGTCCTAGCTTTTTTCGTCAGTACACTTCTGGAGATTTGGTCAACCGCGTTATGGCGGTGAGGGAAATTCATCAAAAACTTAGCGGTGCTACCCAACGAACTTTGTTGAGTGGAGTCTTTGCCTTATTCAACTTGGTGCTGATGTTTATTTACAGTTGGCAACTAGCGCTTGTGGGCGTGGGTTTAGCAATATTTGCTGCTGTGGTTACAACTGTTGCAAGTTTCCTCTTGGTGAAGAAATCGAAAAAAGAGCAAGAACTCAATGGGGCAATTCAGGGACTCACCGTACAACTAATCAACGGTGTTGCCAAACTGCGAGTCACAATGTCAGAAGAACGCGCATTTGCAGCTTGGGCAAAAAAGTACAGCCAGCAGATCCGACTGAAGGCGAGTTGGCAAGAAATTAAAGATGGTATTTCTATATTTAACGAAGCACTCCCTTTGGTAAGTTCTATACTGCTGTTCGGGTTTGCCATGCTGTTAATGCAGACACGCCCGACACTGGGTACATTCGTTGCTTTCAACTATGCTTTGACGATTTTTATCAAAGGATTAATTGACCTGAGCAATACTGTATCGGAAATTTGGAGTATTGTAAGCTAATCGGCATTTAAGCTGCATAATATAAATGCAGAGTCGGTTGAAAATA
>NZ_JAYGHD010000334.1:0-25708 GCF_034932245.1 Nostoc sp. UHCC 0251 | reverse complement strand
TCAACCCAACCTACATTGAGAAGTTTTATTATAAGTAATCACCCGAACTTGATATAAGCGGTAGCTTCAGTTAGATCCGAGAGTAGCGAAAACGAAGTCTGAGTAGCCGAAGCCAGCGTAACCACATTTGTGCAGGTTGTTCAAAAAACGTGAAAATATCACCAAAACCCAAATTAGTTTTGTGATGGTGCAACCAGTGTCTCTCAGGAGTAGTAATAAATAGAATTTGGCATAAAATTTTTACAGACTTTGAAGTTTGCCAACCTAGTACACTTATGTGTCTCCACCATACATGAAACTGACCAAGCAGTAATCCAGAGATAACGCCGATGGGAGAGAAAGACCACAAGACTACTGCTATCAGTACATAAGGTAAAGCTCCCAAGATACCATCTAAAAGAACCTGGGTATTAAAAGTCAAAATAGCGTAGTGACGGAAGTCCTTCTTCCAAGAGTGGTGCGTTTTTAAATGTAGGCTACCAAAAACGTGCTCGGGTACGTGGTAAAAAAATGTAGATAGAAAATCGCCAAAAAACAGTAATAACCAAGCAACAGCGATAGCCTCAAGCATTTATGTTCCTCAAGAATAGTTAAGAAAACTCCACAGAAAATATGCAAATTTGATGCTGTAGGCGTAGACACACGATTTTCTACTATGCAAGCATCATCTGTGCATTTCATCCGTCTACACTCCAGTTAATTTGGCTCAGAGTAAATGTAATTGGGTGAGTTGCAGTTTCATGAATCTACAATCCTTAATGCAGTAAACAGCAACTTGTAAAAACCTCCAATTTGCCTTCTAGCTCTGGATTAATGGTAAAAATGCATCTAAATTCCTACGAAAATGCCGTACTTTACCATAGTTACTAGACAATCTTCTTACTAAGGCATACAGTGTAAGCAAAGGTTGAGTTAAAATTAGTACAAATTTAGGTTAAGACGCTCTTTTGTATTATTAATACCAAACTGATAGCAATTAAGCTTTAATTAAAAATCTAATCAGAACGATAGAGATAGGCATTCTGCAAAGTTAACCTAGGTTATCAAAGTGAGAAAAGCGGGTTGAGAATTAAATTGAGAGGCGGCAAAATTTGGAGCATATAGAATTAACTATAGGACTCATATTTGATTGCGTGAAAAAACTCCGTACAAACCAAAAAGCCTTCTTGACTATTGCCTTGTGCCGACGCTCCCTACGTTCCCTGCGGGATGCTACGCAAACGCGCAGCATGTCGCAGACAGACGCTAAAAGCGTAGCTGTTCATTCTTATCTAAATATATAAGCATTAGAATTTGGTGAATTGGAGGTATTAAATTAACGAATGGTAATTTTTTGTGAGGATTGAGAGGGACGTAAAAAAAATTGAGTTAAAGCGTGCTACGCCGACCGTAAAGGAGCACAGTACGCCGAAGACAAGATGACGTGAGAACTATTATTGAGTTGCACAATAAAAAGTGAGAGACAAAAGTGAGAGACTGTTTCTTTGGTTCGGCGGCTATTCTTACTCTGTGGTCACTTCCGTCATAAAATAATTTTTAACTCTTGTTTTTAGTATTTTCACAACAAACAACAGTCTTGAAATAGCAAATATCCAGTCGTAAGGGTCTAATCTATGATTAACGCTCTTGAATGACTTTTGACAGAGTAAATTTAAAAACCTTTGTCCAAATCTGCAACCCCTTATACTTTAGCTATAACTCTTTTATAATGAGGCTTTTCAGACTTGGCGTGAAAAGTCAAGGCAAGGCTTGAATAAGCTCCCGAATTACATCTATTGCTGGTCTGCCTGTTTGTTGACAATACTTTTCAAGGTTCTGAGCTTCATCTGATGTCAAGTTTAAAGTAATTCGCTTAAGCGCCCTTTTTTTATTGGAGGTTGCCAAACGAGGAAATTTAAGTGCAGCAGTTTTATTCATTGATTGATAGGCTAGATATATACAAACTTTCTTTATCAAGCTTGCCAATTCAGAGACGTCTTTACCAGTGAAAATCGAGATTTTGAGATTGAACTTAAGCTTTACGGTCCAAACATATTACTGAAAATCCCAGGTATTAAATAAATAGCAGCACACGTAATGGCAGATTCATTACGTCTGTAGCAGAAGCTTTCAGATGAAAAGCTTATGTCAGCAATGCTGTACAGGCCAGATTGTCTATTGAGAAAGCGGTGTTGAATTCCTGAAACGAGTTGATTCCTAAAGGTGGCTTGCATCAGTAAATATTTTGGCTATACACCTCTTTAAAATCCTCTGCAACATGAGATTATTCATTTGTGATAATTATCACCTCATATCTATAGCAACCTAGTAGATAATTCTTTTTTGTCAAAGGCAATTACCCAAACGTGAGTTAATACATGACTTTACAGAATTGGAGACGCAAGCGTGGCGTTGCACTTACTAACAGGGGGTTACAAAAAATTAAAGAAGCAAAGCATCAGTCAGAAGCAAAGGAAAATTTTGGAAACAGGTATACTCTCGAAGAAATAAGCGCACGCTCTGGGTTATATTCCGGTACCATCTCGAAAGTACTAAATCGCGAAGGAGGAGTTGACAAACAGACTATTGAAAAGCTTTTCTCGGCTTTTCAGTTAAAAATAGATAAAAGTGACTATTCAAGCTCAAATACTCGCTTAGATTGGGGAGAAGCTATTTTTAACCCAGTTTTTTATGGACGTATAGAAGAACTTACCACGCTAGAGCAATGGATACTCAATGAGCATTGCCAATTAGTGGCAGTGTTGGGAATAGGAGGCATTGGTAAAACTGCGCTGTCTGTAAAGCTTGCTCAACAGATTCAGGAGAACTTTGAGTATGTTATCTGGCGATCGCTACGAGAAGCTCCGCCTGTTAAAATTATTCTAAGTAACCTGATCCAATTTCTATCTGACGAACAGGAAACAGAAGTTAACTTACCAGAAAACTTTAGCGATCGGGTATCGAGACTACTCTATTATTTACAAAATCATCGCTGTTTGGTGATTCTTGATAATGCAGAGTCAATTCTCCGCAGTGGGAGTAGAGCCGGACTTTATCGAGAAGGATATGAGGAATATGGTGAGCTTTTAAGACGGGTAGGAGAAGCAATTCACGAAAGCTGCTTAGTACTGACTAGCCGTGAAAAACCTAGAGAAGTGGCATTATTGGAAGGACAAGCACTAGCTGTTCGCTCATGGCCACTGAGTGGCTTGAAGGTGGCGGAAGGGCAAGAAATCTTAAAACTCAAGGGGCTATCGGCGGCAGAGGATGAATGGAAAGTAATGATTGAGCGTTATGCAGGCAATCCATTAGCCTTAAAGATAGTTGCCACGACGATTAAAGATGTTTTTGATGGTAATGTGACTGGATTTTTGCAACAAAACACGGCTGTTTTTGGAGACATTCGCGATATCTTAGAGCAGCAATTTGAGCGTTTGTCAAATTTAGAAAAGGATATCATGTATTGGCTAGCGATTAATCGTGAGCCTGTTACACTTTCAGAATTGCGAGAAGATATTGTATCACCAGTACCACAAGCAAAATTACTAGAGGCTCTGGAATCTTTAGGAAGGCGATCTCTAATCGAAAAGGCTTCTCTACGAGACGCTAATCTGATGCCAACGCCTACGCTAATTGAAAAAAGTGAAGCACTATTCACACTTCAGCCTGTGGTCATGGAGTATATGACTAGTAGATTAATAGAACAGGTCTGTGAAGAGATTGTCACTCAGAATATTGACTTGTTTCGGTGTCATGGTTTGATTAAGGCGACTGGTAAAGACTATGTTAAAGATATTCAGGTTCGCCTTATCCTTAAACCAGTCATAGATGGGTTGCTTAACGACTTAAGAAGCAAAAAAAATATTGAAAGTCAGTTAACTCAAATTCTTGCAAGGCTGCGAGAAGAATCTCCTCTAGAACCAGGGTATACGGCTGGCAATATTCTCAATCTGCTTTGTCATCTAGAGACGAATCTAAGTGGCTATGATTTTTCTTATCTAACAGTTTGGCAAGCAGACCTACGCAATGTAAATTTACACAATGTAAATTTTACTCACGCCAATTTAAGTAAATGTGTTTTTGCTGAAACTCTGGGAGGGATTCACTCAGTGACATTCAGCCCTGATGGAAAACTTTTGGCGACAGGAGATACTAATAATGAGATTCGTCTGTACCAGGTTGCGGATGGAAAACAACTGCTTACCTGCAAGGGACACAAGGGTTGGATCTGGCCGGTTAGTTTTAGTCCGGATGGTCGTATTCTCGCCAGTGGCAGTGACGACCAAACAGTCAAGCTATGGGATATTAGCAGTGGGCAATGCCTTGCCACCTTAGAGGGTCATAGTGGTGGAATCTGGTCTGTTTGCTTCAGTCCGGATGGTAATATGGTAGCAAGTAGCAGTGAAGACACAACGGTAAGGTTGTGGGATGTCAGCAGCGGTCAATGCATTAAGACTCTACAGGGGTCCAGTCGTGTCTGGACAGTCGCATTTAGTCCTGATAGTACAATGCTTGCTAGTGGTAATGATGATCACACGGTGAGACTGTGGGATATCAGGAGTGGTCAATGTATCAAAATATTGCTAGGACATACCCATAGGGTGCAGTCTGTTGCCTTTAGCTTGAATGGTTCGCTAGCTAGTGGTTGTCATGACCAAACATTAAGGGTGTGGGATATCAGCAGTGGTCAATGTCTTCAAATTCTGCAAGGTCATACTGACTTAATAAATTCAGTTGCCTTTAGTTTAGATGGTCGTAAGTTGGCAAGTGGGAGTGATGACCAAACAGTTAAGCTGTGGGATGTGAGTACGGGTGGATGCATCAAGACTCTGAAAGGACATGGTAGCAAGGTGTGGTCAGTTGCCTTTAATCCTAATAGTACAACGCTAGCGAGTGGTAGTGATGACCAAACGGTTAAGCTATGGGATGTGAGTACAGGTGGATGCCTTAAGACCTTCCAAGGTTACTGTAATGGGATATGGTCAGTTACCTTCAATCCTCAAGGCACCATGCTTGCTAGTGGTAGTGGTGACCAAACGGTGAGGTTATGGGATGCCAGCACTGGTGAATGCTTCAAAACATTGCGGGGGCATAGTAATCGGGTTACATCAGTTTCTTTCAACCCAGGCGGTAGCATCCTTGCTAGTGGTAGCGAGGATTTAACGGTGAAACTATGGGATATTAACACCAGTAGATGTCTCAAAACTTTGCACGGACATAGTAATAGAATATTATCAGTCGCCTTTAGTCCCAATGGCACAATGCTGGCCAGTGGTAGTGAAGACCAAACAATAAGACTGTGGGATGTTAGCACTGGGCAATGTTTGCGGATTCTGGAGGGACAAACTCATCGGGTATGGTCAGTCGCTTTCAGCCCAGACGGTCATACATTAGCCTGCGGTTGTCACGATCAAACAGTAAGGCTGTGGGATGTTAGTACTGGGCAATGTTTGCGGATTCTGCAAGGTCATACTGATTGGATTTGGTCAGTTGCCTTTAGTCCTGATGGTACGACATTGGTAAGTAGCAGCGGTGACCAAACAGTAAAACTATGGAATATTAGCACCGGATTGTGTCTTAAAACTTTGCATGGGCATACTAATTGCGTATATTCCGCTGCCTTTAGTATGGATGGTTGCACATTAGCAAGTGGTAGCGGAGACCAAACTGTGAAGCTGTGGGATGTCAGCACAAGCAACTGCGAGAAAACTTTATCAGCACACACTAAGTTAATTTGGTCAGTTGCTTTTAATCCTAAAGGTAATACTTTAGCTAGTAGCAGTGAAGATGGAAAGATTAAGCTTTGGAATATTTTGACAGGTGAATGCCTGAAAATTTTTTTTAGCTCTAGACCTTATGAAGCCATGAACGTTACTGCTATTACAGGTGTAACTTTGGCGACTGTTGCTACTCTAAAAGCTTTAGGAGCGGTTGAGCATAAAGATTAGCAGTACTTTAGTACTACTACAGTGATTGTCCTTTGTTCTTCATTCAATATCTTGAAATGCTCTCAAATTCTACACTTGTCGTTGACAAAACAAATATTTTTGAAGCAAGTGAAATTGTGAACTTGTCACCCTCACCTTGATCTATCCTGCCTTATACCAATTCTATGTGAGGCTGGATAGAACCGTAAAATTCACTATACTTTGAAAAATATTGCAGCTATTTATTTAGTGCTTTACGCTTCCCATAAAGTGTTACGAACTAGTATAACAGCTTGCTCTGTCTTGATTTCAGTGCTTTTACCCTGCCAGAACCGCTTTGATTGCGGGTAGAAATATAGGAAATCTTATATTGTTGAAGCGTATGTATTTTAAGATAAGCGGCATGGTGGGAGCGATCGCTATTTTATTGAGCAGTGGCAGTGCGTTCGCTCAAGATGCAGAAAGATATATTACTGTGGGGCATGATAAATTAGGAAACAGCGTAGCTCTGGACACGGAAACGATTAAGGGCACGACATACAAGCTTTATGGGATGTATGGAGATGGCGTCTTCGAGACTACCTTCGATGCATCGTGCCAAGAATCGCGCCTTTTTCTCAATCGCATTGCCATTTACGGTTCAGAAGGACAGCTACTTGAAGAGGATAAGGAGAAAGGAGAAATACCTTTTGTAGCAAGTTCTTCACCAGGCAAAGGCATGAAAATTGTTTGTCAAAAGATTGGTGCCCTTGGTTGGTAGTTGCTCAATATTTTAGAAGTAGGGAATGGGGAATGGGGAAGAAGCAAGGGAGAAGAGTTTTCCCCTCTGCCCCTCTTTTCAATGCCCCATGTCCAGTTAGGAAATACTAAGGACAAAACAACGTGTCACGCGTATCTCGTCCTGTAATCGGATTAGTTCCCTTGGCAAGTTTGCACAATTTTTTTTGCTCATCCGAACGCAGTAGCGTATCGGTAAAATCTGCCCCATCAATGATTGCACCATCAAATCTGGCGTTAGCAGCAAACGCACCCTCCAACAGTGCATTTGTCAAATTTGCTCTAACTAAACGAGCCGAGTCTAAAGTGGAATTTCTCAAGTCAGCTCCCTCCAAGTTCGCAGACTCCAAATTTGCTGCAAAGAAACTGACACCGTGCAAATCAGCGTGGCTAAAGTTGCTCTGGCGAAGATTAGCTTTGGTAAAGCTGGAGTCTGTTAAATCACGTCCTGAGAAATCAGCCTCGACCAAAATTTCTTTGTTATATTCGAGTGCCAAAGCTGTTGGAGCCAAACCTACGGTTGTAGTGATGCCAATTATTCCCCACAAAAATAAGCTGAGTATATTTGCCCAAATTTGATTGTCTATTTTACACTTCAACTTCAACTTTGTTCGGGATGATTCGAGTGTAGAACCCTCTGTGCGTAGGCGTAGCCCAGAGCAGGCATCGCTTAACTTAGAATTTATAAAATTCATAATATTTTTAATCAATGGCTAACCTTCCTCCATCTCATTATATGAACGCAATATAGGCACTTTCAGCCTACTATCTCTAATTTTCTACTAAATTTCTAGTATTTACTATTTTTAGTACCTTTGTTCTGATGATTTGTCTATATTGTCAACATCGTATACATTATGATATATAAACTGTATACACTGTTGACAATACAAAAAGAGAATAGATGGGAAAAAAAACCAAAGAATCGCCTATTGTAAGCTTCCGTGTGCCACATTCTGTTGTCGAAAAGTTAATTACAGAAGGCAGATTGAAGCCTAACCATATAAAGTCAGAGTTATCCAACTTAATCAAAAATGACTGGTTAACCTCTGTTGATGCCGGTGTAGAACCGACTGTGAGTGTAAATACTGTTTATGAGCAACTAGCAAAAATAGATAGAGTTCTAGAAATACTTGAGGACAATAACCCTTACAGGTTTATTGATACCAATGTAGACAGTGTTGACAAAATTAATTTTTCTCAAAGCATAGACTCAATCTCGCCGGATAATCAGCTTGTAGAGGTTGCCAATAGTAATGTACATCCCGTAGAGGAAATAAATGGGGATAATAAACCTGTAAGCGTTGTTGATGAAAACAGTATTGAGTCATTGAATTTGAAAAAAAATACTTATACGGCGCTTAAAGATGCACAAGTTAACACAATAAAAGATTTAAATAAATATGGTGTCACAGGCTTGCGAACGCTGAAAAATCTGGGACATAAATCTGTATCTCAGATAGTTGAAGCATTGCAAAGCCGAGGGATTGAGTTACCACAGTTACCAGACTCGGAACACACGCCTTCTCTCTGAGCAGTAATTCCAAAAGCTACGCGCTAGGACTTGATTAGCCATTTTCAATATCGCGGTGTAAAATTCGTTGTAGGCTGTAGATCACAGGTTCTACAGCCTAGCTGGCATTTATATGAACTTTCCAAATATTGGCCAATTAGGAGAAAACCTAGTAGCCCAATGGTTGCAATCTAAAGGTTGGATAATTCTCCACCGTCGCTTTTCTAGTCGCTGGGGAGAAATCGATATAATAGCTCAACATGATGGAGAATCTGGGACAGCACAGGAGCATGGCGAGAACTTCTCACAAGCTAAACGCCCCGCTACCGCTAACAGCACTCAGCACTCATTACTAGCTTTTGTTGAGGTGAAAACGCGTAGTTCAGGTAGTTGGGATGCAGGGGGAAAAAGTGCAATCACTCCACAAAAGCAAGCAAAAATCTGGCGGACAGCTGGAATGTTTTTAGCCCAGTACCCTGAAAAGGCAGATTATTCTTGCCGATTTGATGTTGCTATTGTCTACTGTCAAAGGGTATCAAAAAATCTGACTGTGGTTACATCAACCCAGGAAGCTCTAACTACTTCATCAGCCGCCGGATACAACTTTAGGCTGCAAGAATATATTCTTGCAGCTTTTGACTCTTCGATTGATAATGGTTAATTGGCAATGGATAAAATATTTTAATTACCAATGACCAATAATTTTGTAGTGGCGTTACAACCAAATAGAGTCACGCCAAAGTTTCTGGACAATAACCTAAGCCCCGGACAAACTGTTGCCGGAACGCCTCGATTTCGTCTCTCTCTGGGCTACCATGAGAAACGATCGCTACCTGATAGCGACGCATCACGTCTACAGGGCACTGTCCCGCTTCCAAACTCCAAAGTGCCATTTGCACCCTCATTGGCGGATCGTAGCTAATTCCTAATTCATTTAGAAAAGCGCGAAAGTCGCCATCTTCTTGAGGTGAGACTTGACCTTTGAGTTTGATTCTAACCACCCAGCCATCAATTTGATGAATTACGGTGACGAAAGCAACTGGTGTCTGGGGTCTAGCGTGCAGGTGTTGAACGACCCTCAGGGTTAGACTGGCATTTGCCAGATAGTACAAGTATTCCATGTTTGTTGGTGCTTGGGATCAAAGCCAATCCTACATATCTATATTCGTCAATCAATGCCTGTTCCCGGTAGGGTAAAAGCCCCCGTTTTTAGATGGGGAGGTTTACCCAATTTTTATGTTAATTTTTCCGTGTTACTTAATAGTAACAATCTTATAGCCTTGCGAGAAAATTAAGCGAAGATGCCTTAAAGTTCCTTTAAAAGGTAAAGCTCAAACCAACTTTTTTAAAAGAGTATAAATACTAAATAAAGTAAAAACTACTAAAAGCCAATTTGAAAGACACCTCTCGCCCACAAGAAAAAAATTTTGAATTAGATTGCTCGGTAGCCGGCTATGACTACGAACTACCTCCAGAACTCATTGCCCAAAACCCAGCAGTTCCTAGAGATAGCTCACGGTTACTCGTGGTTGATTCTCCGACTACAGGCATCGAAACAGCACCCTTGCACCACATTTTCCATGATTTGCCTGCACTGCTGCGCTCTGGTGATTTGTTAGTTATGAACAATACAAGAGTCATTCCAGCGCGACTATATGGCCATAAATCCACTGGTGGGAAAATCCAGGTGTTGCTCTTAGAAGAACGCCAGTACAACTGTTGGTTAGCTTTAGTTAAGCCAGGAAAAAGCTTCAAACAGGGAACGAAGATTATTTTTGAAGCAAAGGGAGTGGGGAGAGTAGGGGGAGATGAGGGAGATAAAGAAATTAATTCATCCCCCTCATCCTCCTCATCCTCTCATCTCCTAACGGCTACGGTTTTGGAAACAGACGCAGCAACCGGGGGGCGTTTGTTGCAATTTGATGTGCCAGAGGGAAAATCTTTGGTGCAACTGTTAGATGTATTTGGTGAAGTCCCGCTACCACCGTACATTACTACCTCAGAAGCGGCTGATGATCAGTATCAGACAGTTTATGCCCAACAACCAGGAGCGATCGCAGCTCCTACGGCAGGACTACATTTTACTCCAGAATTATTACAAAAGTTGCGCGATCGCAATATCCATCAAGCTTTTATAACGCTGCACGTTGGTGTAGGTACATTTCGCCCTGTGGAAGTGGAGGATGTAACTACCCACCAGATGCACGAAGAATGGATTGAGGTCCCCGCCGCTACAGTAGAGCAAATCCGCGCCACTAAAGCAGCTGGTGGTCGAATTATTGCTGTAGGAACAACGGCAGTACGAGCCTTAGAAGGGGCGGCTCAATCTGGGGATTTACAACCATTTTGCGGCAAAACAGACTTGTTTATTTATCCCGGCTACCAATGGCGGGTGGTGGATGGTTTAATTACCAATTTTCACCTGCCGCGTTCCAGTTTGCTGATGTTGGTAAGTGCGCTGATTGGCAGACAACGGTTATTGAATATATACAACGAAGCGATCGCTTTTGGATATCGCTTTTATTCATTCGGCGATGCAATGCTAATTTTGCCGTCAGCCATTTAGAGCACTGATTCATTGAAATCCCCAAAATAGGTTTCTGTTCTGGGGAAGGCCAGACTTTAGTTCAACTATATCGAACAAACTGGGGCTTTTTGTCACAATTTTGAATACTGAATCGATGTTATAAACCCCGCGTAAGTATATTATATAGGAATCCGCCTTGGCTCTTGCCTATTCTTTATTGCCTTCCTACGCAAGGAATTTCAAAAATCAAAGCAAATTACGATATTTAAAGTTGCTGTTGTTTAGCTAATTTTACTTTTTTCAGATAATTACAATATCCAGTGTGAGTAATGTTATGCGTAATTTCATAATTAAGTTTGCCCAAGCTATTAGACAGATATTAAGTGCGCCGATGCTCATATTGTTTATCTTCAGTAAAAATAAAGAAGTGATTATTTTAGATGTAAGGCAATGGATCAAGAAAGCTGATAATATGAAAGAATCTAGCCCAGACTGGGTTAATTTGATATATTTGCTTTCCATATATCCAGAATTTAGAAATATTTATTATTACAGAATTAAGCAGGATGACCCGATTGGTTTTGTTCTTATCCAAATTTTCAAAATTTTATATAAACAATGTCCATCCCTGTTTATTGAGTCTGATAATATTGGTTCCGGGCTATTTCTTAAACATGGATTCAGTACGATAATATCAGCAGAGAGTATTGGTGAAAATTGCTCCGTTAGTCAACAGGTTACAGTCGGCTATAACACTAAGGGTCGTCCCATAATTGGTAACAATGTAAGCATCGGTGCAGGAGCAAAAGTAATTGGTAAAGTAACTATAGATGATAATGTCAAAGTGGGGGCGAATGCAGTTGTAGTCAAAAATGTTCCCAAAAATTGTGTTGTTGTCGGGGTTCCAGCTTATATAGTCAGGAGAGATGGCATAAAAGTAAAAGAGCAGTTGATTTGAATTTGTTTATTAATAAGAGTGTTTTTGATTTGTGATTTTTCATGCTGTGGTGGGTACTCTGACTTATAAAGATCCAAGAATAAGTACAGGTATGCCACTCATGTCTAAAAAATCTCAACCTGAACAGTGGTTACATTGGTTATTTCAGGTGACATTTCACCGAAGCCCTGTTCAGCAAAAACCCCTGCTCAGACTTCTGTTTGCTTCCTCTGCCTTATTGGTTTTAGCTGCACCGACAATTACTAATTTTCCAGAAAACAAGGTGCTAGCGCAAACCGCAGTTTCTCAGGATCTTGAAGCAGCAAGCTTTTTCCAGCAAGGAGTGACGCGCTATAACCGCCAAGACTTACAGGGTGCAGAATATGCCTTTCGTCAAGCCTTGCAGCGAGATCCTAACCTTGGGGCAGCGCGAAATTATCTGGGTAATATATTCATGGAGCAAAATCGCCTGGATGTAGCTTTACAAGAATATACAGAGGCGATTAAAATCAATCCCAACTTTAGTGAGGCTTATTACAACTTAGGGTTAGTGTTGCACCGGCAAGGAGAAAAAGAAGCAGCGATTACCGCTTATCGCCAGAGTCTTGTGATAGCTCCCACAAGGGTAGCAACGTTATATAATTTAGGTTTGGCGCTGTATGAACAAGGACAGCTTGAGGAAGCGATCGCAGCATATCAAAAAGCAATTAATCTAGATAGCAGCAATGCCAACGCTTATGTTAACTTAGCGATCGCCTTACAACAACAAGGTCAAATAGAGCCTGCGATCGTCAGTTATCGCCAAGCCTTGCAGCTAGATCCTAAAAATGCCACAGCCTACAACAATATGGCCAATTTGCTAGCAATTCATGGTCAAGCTTCTGAGGCTATTTCTGTTTATCGGCAAGCTATTCGCCTAAATCCAAAAAATGCTTCAGCCTACTATAACTTGGGAGTCACTTTATATAATCAGGGCGAGATCAAAAAAGCTAGTGGAGTATTAAAACGTGCCCACAATGAGTATCGTGAGCAAGGGAACATTGAACAAGCTGAGAAAATTGAGCAGCTAATGCAGCAAATTGCCCAGAAGTCTGGCCAACAGGAATCTCAAGCCAATCAAACAGCTACTACAAGTAATTTAGTACAAACACTTAAGCGACAAACGCCAAATCAACCAGAAACTTCAGCTAACCCTGACAATGTGCCTGTCTCAGTTGAATTTCAGCCTACTTCAACCAATTCTGGACAATAAAAAACTCAGAGTTACAAATAAAAGAAGAATTTATCCGCCAGCCGTCAGAATTTAACATCAATTCTGGCGACTGGCGCTTTTATTTTCTTTAATAGTTAATAACTCCTATCTTTTTTAGATTGGTAAACGGTTGATATCTTTATTGCAGCCAATAACTACCATTGCTGAACCACGCTCTAAACGCTTGGTGGGGTCAGGATTAATTATAAATTTACCATCCTGACTCACTGCTAGCAAATTTAAACCGTAGCGGTTACGAAGTTGAAGCTCAGTGATTGTTTTGTCGTGAAATTCATCAGGTACAATCAACTCTACAATACTGTTATCTGGGTCTAGATCAAACCGATCTAAGATTGCTGGTTTGGTAAGTGTACGCGCTAAAGCACAACCCGCTTCATACTCAGGAAAAACAACATGATCTGCTCCTACTCGCCGCAACAGTTTACGGTGAACTTCACTAGAAGCTTTGGCAACTACGTGGGGTACACCAGCTTCTTTCACATTTAGGGTAGTTATAATACTTTCTTGAACGTAGTTGCCAATCGCTATAATTACAGTATCAAATTCAAAAATTCCAGCTTCTTTGAGTGCTGCTGGTTCTGTAGAGTCTAGTTGCAAAGCATGACCAACTATTCCCTCAGTTAATGCTTCTGAAACTCGTTTTTCATCAATATCTGTCGCCAGCACTTGATAACCAAAATTGTGCAGTGTGGAACAGACAGACCTACCAAAACGACCTAACCCAATTACAGCAAATTGGTGGTTATCTTTACGTAAGCTGCGAAAAAAACCTAATGATGACAAATTCACCCTTGTTATCCTTATTATGAATCCCTGTATTTAGGGCAAAAAACTGTTATAACGCTTGAATTAAAAATTTTATTTTTTGCCTTACCATGTATATTTTATCAGTTTAGTCATGAGTTATTCTCTCCATGCCTCCCCTACTCTCTCTCCCTAACTATCCCACAAGTAAATTTTCTTCAGGATAGTGAATTCTGGTGGGGCGGGGGTCTCCTAGTACAGCAGACATCAGTAGTAAAACCCCTACTCGTCCAACGTACATAGTAACAATTAAAATGACCTTTGCTGCTGTAGAGATACTTGCTGTAATACCTGTAGAAAGCCCTACGGTGGCAAAGGCTGATACCACTTCAAACAAAATTTTAATAAAATCTAATGTTGGATCTGTGAGGCTTATTAAAATCGTAGCTAAAATCACGGTCGCTACTGAACCCACTAACACACCCACAGCTTTCAAAATTAAAGATATTGCTATTTTGCGATCATACAATAAAACTTCTTCTTTCCCTTGAAGAATAGCTTTAGTGCAACTGGTCAAGACTCTCAATGTTGTTGTTTTCATGCCTCCTCCTGTACCACCTGGACTTGCGCCAAGAAACATTAGTGCAATCGTAATAAATAGACCAGCGCTGGTCATTTTGCCAATATCGATTGTATTAAAACCAGCAGTTCTAGGAGTAACTGATTGGAACCAAGCTACTAATATTTGGTCGCGTAATTTTAGAGAGCCAAATGTTTCAGGGTTTCTGATTTCTATACAGAAAAAGGCAACAAATCCTATTACTAATAATATAATAGTTGTACTAGTTGCAACTTTAAAATCAAGAGAAAATACTTGGGGTTTAATAGATTTTTTGAAAATGCGATCGCGAAACCAAAGATACATCTCCATAATTACCTGATAACCAATGCCCCCAAAGATAATCAATAATGTAATAGTAAAGACTACTAAGAAAGACGACTGATAACCAATTAAGCTATCTTTAAACAGGCTAAAGCCAGCATTATTCCAAGCATTAATACTATGAAAAACCGCTAACCAAAGCCCGTTTCTCCATCCATGATCGGGAACAAAAGCTGGTAGTAGCAAAAATATACCACTAATTTCAAAAATCAATGTTGTGGCAATGATTGAGCGGATAACTTGGGTGCTACCACTCATTCCCGGTCGGTCTAAAGCTTGTTGAATCGCTATTTTTTGTCGTAGGTCAAATCTACGTCCAATTAGCAGAATTAAAAAAGTTGTGGTTGTCATATAACCCAACCCGCCAATTTGAGCCAACATGAGAATAAATAACTCACCCCAAAAGGAAAAATAAGTACCAGGATCAACCACTGATAAACCCGTAACACAAACTGCGGATGTTGAGGTGAAAAGTGCCACAATTGGGTCATTCCAAGTACCAGCGCTAGTCGAGAAAGGCATCATCAACAGAATAGTACCCACAGCGATGACAGCAAGAAATCCCAAACAAATTGTGCGAGCAACAGTCATAATTAATTGAAAATTTAAAATTCAAAAACTCAATCATGCTAGGCATCCCGGAAACATCCGGTATGCAATTGAGAGCAAAGGCAGCTTATTCAGGGAAAATCAGTAAATTTCTCCAGAGAAGAGAAACCGGAGTTTATTATCCCTGCAAACTAAAAGACTCTATTTTAATTAAAAACACACATGGTAGCCTATGTGTATGTTTTTTTAATTCGGCTTTGTCTTAACACTGCTTTTTTCATGAGTGCAACACTTTACGAGCAAATTCAGCAATTTTACGACGCTTCCTCCGGTCTGTGGGAACAGATTTGGGGCGAACACATGCACCACGGCTATTACGGCGCTGATGGTACCCAGAAAAAAGACCGCCGTCAGGCTCAAATTGATTTAATCGAAGAACTGCTCAATTGGGCAGGGGTACAAGCAGCAGAAAATATCTTAGATGTGGGTTGTGGCATTGGCGGCAGTTCTTTATACCTCGCACAAAAGTTTAATGCTAAGGCTACAGGGATTACATTGAGTCCTGTGCAAGCCGCAAGAGCAACGGAACGCGCCTTAGAGGCTAATTTAAATCTGAAAACACAATTCCAAGTCGCAAATGCTCAAGCAATGCCTTTTGCTGATAATTCTTTTGACTTGGTTTGGTCGCTAGAAAGCGGTGAACACATGCCAGATAAAAAGAAGTTTCTCCAGGAATGCTATCGAGTATTGAAGCCTGGTGGCAAGTTAATTATGGTGACTTGGTGTCATCGACCAACTGATGAGTCCCCACTAACGGCGGATGAGGAAAAGCATTTGCAGGATATTTATCGGGTGTATTGTTTGCCTTATGTGATTTCTTTGCCAGAGTACGAAGCGATCGCACATCAACTACCATTACATAATATCCGCACCGCTGATTGGTCAACCGCTGTCGCCCCCTTTTGGAATGTGGTGATTGATTCCGCATTCACTCCCCAAGCGCTTTGGGGTTTACTAAATGCTGGTTGGACCACCATCCAAGGGGCATTATCACTGGGATTAATGCGTCGCGGTTATGAACGTGGGTTAATTAAGTTTGGCTTATTGTGCGGCAATAAGTAAAAAGTCATATTTGAGCAAGCAAAAAGGGATATTGCAATTCTAAATGAGATTGTGAAATTAGTCGTGAAGGCAGACAATAGGCAATAGATTTTTTTCACGAATGATTTAGGATTGCTATATTACTTTCTTGTTTTGGTATATTGAGCATTAAAAGAGGTGTATTTATTTCTCATTTGAGTAATTTACGCAGTAGCGATCACCAATATTTTAATACCTTTAAGCGTTGAAAACTTAGAAGTAGTTCGGATACTCACTAAACAACATTTAGGCTATTGAATCAAACCGGATATAAAAATGCTTAATAACTCACTTAAATCCTGTAAAATTAAGTTTCTCATTTTTGAATTTTTGAAATGCCACTCGAACTGCAAAACCTCACAGGCGGTTACACCTTAGTACCAATTGTTCAAGACATTAACCTTACTCTGCAAACAGGAGAATGGTTGAGTTTAGTTGGTGCTAATGGCTCAGGTAAATCTACTTTACTCAAATTGCTGAGTCGTATTCTCTCTCCACAGCAGGGAACAGTGCTACTTGATGGCAAAGCGATTCACTCTCAACCCCCAAATCTAGTTGCACAGAAACTGGCATTATTACCGCAACAACAAACGGTTCCAGTTGGCTTAACTGTGCGACAATTAGTAAGCTTGGGACGCACGCCACATCAACCTTGGTGGCAATGGGAATTAACCGCCCAAGATTGGGACAAAGTAGAAGCTGCAATTGAAAAAACGCAACTAGAAAAATTTAGCGATCGCTTAGTCGAACAACTCTCAGGTGGTGAAAGACAACGGGCTTTTTTAGCTCTAGCACTAGCGCAAGAACCAAAAGTTTTACTATTAGATGAACCGACAACTTTTTTAGATATCAACTATCAATTGCAACTCTTGGAACTGCTTAAAGAACTGAATCAGCAGCAGGGATTAACTATTATCACAGTTTTACACGAACTAAATTTAGCAGCCCGGTATAGTTCCCGGATTGCATTATTAAAACAGGGTCATATTTGGGAAGTTGGTACACCTGAACAAGTTCTAACACCAAATGCGATCGCCCAAGTATTTGGTGTGGAATCTGTAATTATTCACACACCCGTTGGTTTACAAGTTTGTGCTATTTCTGCTGTACCCTCTTGAAACTCTTTAGTCGCTTGATTGGAAATTACCCGGTGGAAGCGCAAATCTATAATTTGCGCCCCCAGCGGGCACTACTTTGTCAACACAGACAACTAATTTAATTGACACCTAAGTAAGTTGGCACAATAAATTCAAACTATATGGAGAAAAATGAACTAAGCTAAAACCCTTATGCCTATTGCCTATTGCCTTATCCCAACGACAATTATTTACGCCGACTGATTTAAGACTTGGTTTCTTGTGTCTGTGCGTCAATAATTACACTCCAATCATCGTTTGTCACAGCAGCTTCAAGCTGACGCTGACGTTCGGCTATATTCGCATCTATTGTTTCTAACTCTTTAGAAAGGGTTGTGTCAGCCATTGCTTTCCGCAGTTTTAGCTTTTTCTCCTCGTAGGCTTGACGTTCCGCCTCTGACATTACCGCCTTTGCAGCTTCCCCTACCGTACCAGCCCACATATCGCCATCAGTTGCATTACCAGGTGGTGTACTTTCTAGTTCCGCTATCCAGGCATCTCGCAAATCTTCCATTTCTTGACGTTTGGGGAACTTGAACGCTTGCACACGTACAAAAGCACATTTTTGCTGACCATTTTGGCTAAGATGACTATTTAGGGAAAGCAACACATTCCGAGAATAGCCAATGTACTGGGTGCAGCGTTCTGCGTCTAATACTGCATAAACACCTGCAATTTTAGCGTTCTGAGTAGCTGCACTCCAAGCCTCAAGACCAATGATTTCAGTACCATCGTTTGCCAGTTCAGGGGTTATACTCACCTCAGTGGCGGTGTGTTCGTCGTCGGAACTATACAAAAATTCATGTAGTCCACGGTGGTTTATGGGAACATTTTGATGTTCAATTGGCGAGTTGTGTTGAGTTTCCATCGTAATTTATCTCCGAGTCATTAATTAGTGCTACGCAAATATATGCCTTTAGAATATTGAAGCTTAAATCTACTCACATCCCCAAATTCTTGCTGACAAAGCAAAAACACCTATTAGACCTTATATGAATCAATTAACACCTAAAAATTGGATATTCATCAAACAGCGACTGACCCCTTATTTATTTTTACTACCCGCTTTAGTTCTTTTGGGGTTAACAGTATTTTGGCCTGCACTGCAAGCGTTTTACCTCAGCTTTACCAGCTACGAAGATATTGCCCAGCCGCCACTATGGATAGGTTTTGCCAACTTCCTCAAACTTTGGAAGGATGCAGTTTTTTGGAAAACCTTGGAAAACACTTTTTTATATCTTGTGGGTGTAGTACCAATTTTAGTAATTGCTCCCCTAGTACTGGCAATTTTGGTAAATCAGAAACTGCGAGGGATGAATTGGTTTAGATCGGCATACTACACCCCAGTGGTAATTTCAATGGTGGTTGCGGGAATAGCTTGGAAATGGCTCTATGCAGAAAATGGATTACTCAATCAATTACTGAAAGCTTTGGGTCTTTTTCCAGAAGGTATTCCTTGGCTAACTAGCCCAGCAAAAATTTTTGGTATTGTACCAATTTCTCTTGCCAGCGTTATGGCTGTCACCGTGTGGAAAGGACTAGGCTACTACATGGTAATTTATTTAGCAGGGTTGCAATCAATTCCTGCTGATGTGTACGAAGCCGCTGCGATCGATGGCTCTGATGGTATCAGCAAACATTGGGATATTACCATACCTTTGATGAAGCCGTATTTAGCATTAGTGGCGGTGATTTCAGCTATTTCTGCCACCAAAGTATTTGAAGAAGTATACATCATGACCCAAGGTGGCCCACTCAGTAGCTCCAAAACGATAGTTTATTATCTATATGAGCAAGCTTTTGCTAACTTGGAAATTAGCTATGCTTGCACAATTGGTTTAGTGCTATTTTTGATAATTTTAGGGTTATCGATTTTGCGATTAGTTCTCAATCAAGAGGGAGGAGATAATATCACCATCTAATATTTACTTATAAATATATTAAAATATTTCAATATCCAGAGTGCATGAAAACAGACACGATTTTTTACACTTTATTTCAAACTCTTCCAGGTGTCTTATTTGAACTTTTGGAACAATCTGAATCCTTGGCGTTGCACTACCAATTTACCTCGGTAGAAATAAAAGAGCTAGCACGTCGTATCGATGGTTTATTCCTACCCAAACCTGACTTTCCAGAAGACATAATCTATTTTGTTGAGGTACAGTTTCAGCGCGATGACGATATTTACTGGAGAATAATAACAGAAGCTTTTCTGTATATAAATCAATATAAACCTCAACGTCGCTGGCAAGCAGTATTACTTTTTGCTCAACGCGGTCTCGACCCAGGCGTACCATTCATCTATCAAACATCATTAAATCAACAGCAAATTCGTATAATTTATTTAGACGAGTTAGATGATGTACCGTCATCTTCGATTGGGCTAGGCGTGATTAAGTTAGTCGTTGCAACAGAAGATAAAGCCGTACAGCAAGCGAAAAACTTGATAAATCAAGTACAGCAAACGGATGAAGCTAACCGTAGCAATCTCTTAGAATTAGTAGAGAGAATGCTTATCTATAAATTTGTAAACAAAACTCAGAAGGAGTTGGAAGCGATGTTTGGATTAACCGATTGGAGACAAACTAAATTTTACCAGGAAGTAAAAGAAGAAACAAAGCAGGAAGTAAAAGAGGAGGTTCGAGAAGAAACAAAGTTGGAGACTATACCCCGTTTGCTTAAGTTTGGTTTAAGTATAGAGCAAATCGCCCAAGCATTAGAATTAGATGTTAAACAGGTACGACAAGCTATTGATAAGCAAGGAGAAGAGGGAACAGCAAGTAATTCATAATTCAAAGAGAGTTATTTAAAACCGCGTTTGATACTCCACTACTGCACGGCTATCATCGGTTAAGTTAGTGGAAGCACGCACACGAAATTCGTCGTTTATCCGGTAATTAACACCCCACTGGAAAGGATCATTTGTTGTCAAAATCTTAATACTGGAAACGGAAATCTTAGAAGAAATATCAACCCCAGCTTCTGCTGCCAATTCCAAGGTTGAACTGCTCCTTCCAGCTTCGGGATTCTCAGAAATAACAGTAGGAAATATCCGTAGTTCGCTTAAGCCAAAGGTACTCCCAATCTGGTTAAAAGCTGACTGAAAATTGTTGAACACAGCCGAACCTGCGATGTTAATTAGGCCCAAAGTACTGTCGCCACGCCCTTGGGTGTCCACAAACCCACCTCCTAAAAGAGCCACAATTTCGGTTTGACTGCGTGACGGACTGCTTGTTAGTTCTAAATTTTCATTTAGCTTGCTGGCAAGACCGTTGATACTGGCTTCGACTCGAACACTCTCTAAGGCTGATAAACCTGTGGAATTTATCCGGCTAAAGTCATTACTTTGAGTTACATCGAGTACCTTGGCAAATAGCTGAATATCTAAGTTGGGGTCACGGGGTTGAGAGGGACTAAAAGTTGCGGTGTGTTTATAGCCACGAGCAAGGTTGAATTGGGTAGTAAATAAATTCACCCCACCTTGTTCTAACCGGATAGTACCATCGGGTACGGGCTGACTGATTGAGCCGTTAACTATGAGATTACCAGTTGCACGGAAGTTGAGAATAGGGGGACGCGTAATTTGGACGTTTTTACCTAGTTCTAAATCTAGATTATTAAATATAGCGATGCCTGACGGCGAGGCTATCGCCAACGCATTTCCCATCCCATTCCCAATTTCAGGTTTACTCTGCTTATTATCTTTTGTGGGTGATACACCCAGACCACTATTTGCAGATGAAGTCGCGTCGGTAGATTCCGCCAGCAATACCTGACCATCAAATAAATTTACTTTACCGCCAATTACTGGGTTAAGCGCGGAACCAGTAATCTGTAAATTGCCGCTAGCGCCTCCCTGGTAAAGTCCCTTCAGATTTAACGCTAGCTGATCGAGATTAACAGTCAGGGGATTGTTGATAGTGGCGTTTTCATTGTTGAAAATGGGAATTTCTCCAGCAACTGCTACGTTCCCACGGCTAAATCTACCCTGGAGATTCTCTACTAAGATACTGTCCGAATTAAACAGCACTCTACCTGTAACACGTCTGAGCTTACCTGGCAATGCCTGGGCTGAAAAAATAGCATTATTGACAGTAGCAATTCCATCTACTTGGGGTTTTTGCAACGTTCCGCGTACCTTGAGGTCTATTTCTCCTTCACCTTTTTCAAATACCACTTGATTAGTCAATGCGTTTAACAGTCCCAATCCCTCGTTTTCTAACTTCATGTCTAAACTGATTTGCTCACTGTCTGGTGCAACGGTTGCAAAAGGCAATTTATAAGGGATGCTGCCAGTAATATCAACAGGTTTTGGCCCAGCAACTGCTACAGTACTACCAAAGTTTAAACGTCCGTTAGCATAGCTGAAACTTGCGATCGCTGACTCTATTTTGTTCTGATTCAATAATCCTTCTGTGATTTGCAATTCCCCTCTAGCTTGGGGATTAGCAATACTGCCTGCTAACGCTGCTGTACCGTTAAGATTACCTGTGATTCCAACTGGCAGTTTGACAAAATTATTCAGTAATTGTACCGGAAAATTATTCACCCGTAACTGGCCAGATTGTTCATCACCGCCAACGTTACCCGTGAAGGCAATCAACCTATTTTGAGATTCAAGCCGTAAAGGTCGCAAACTCAAAACCCCATTTTCAAAGTTGCCTTCGGCAATAACTTTGTCGGCGGTATAATAACGATTTCGTTCTTCCTTTTTACCCCAGGCAAAGTTTTGTCCATTCAAATTAAAATCTACTGATAATCCATTTGCTGTAGCTGTATTTACAGCCACTTCCCCGTTGAAAGTCCCCTTTAAGTCTGCCAAATCTGGTATGGGAGTGGAATTAAGTCGCTGTTCTTCCTGTTCTGCTACCAAAGTTTCAATTTCAGAAAACCGTTGGATTTGGGTTAATAAGGGTTGATTTGGCGCTCCTTGGGGGGTGGTGCTTAGATCCGCTGCTGTACCGTAGATTTCTGCTGAACCACCGGGCAAATTTTGTAAATCAAATATCTGCGCTACAGTTAGAACGTCTTGGATCTCTCCCTGTTTGACGTTCAGTTTCCCTTGTAGTTGAGGCCCTTTAGGGCTTTGAGCAAAAGCACCGACAAGGGCGTAGCTACTTTTACCTTTGACAAATTCGCTGCTGGTGAGTGTGCCTTTCTCATCACTGTAGCGGAATTGAGCCGCTAATCGATCGCCTTTAAGCCGGCCAATTTGCGGATTAGCGATCGCTAAATTTCCCGTAGCTGCCAATGTCTGCTGATTAAATAGCAAATCCCCAGTTAACAAGCCAGTTATCTTACCAGCACCAAGTCGAGTAACTGGTGGCGGAGTCAAATTCAATATTTGTAAGGGGAAGTTTGCAAGTTTGAGCGCCCAATCATTCCCTTGAACATTACCTGTAGCTGATGCTTGCTGCCATTTGACTAAGAAAGATTTCGGGCGATTATTGGCATCTAAATTAAAGGCTAGGCGATCGCTATTTCCTGCCAAGTTCAAATTTAAACCGCGTCCCTGTGCTGAATCGATGTTTCCAGTTAACAACGGTTCAAAAGCAATATCTTGAACCACCAAATCTCGTAAATTAATTTGCCCTACTACATTTGGCAAGGGCAGTTTACCAGTGATTTGACCGTTAAAATCTACTCTCCCTGCCACAGCAACCTGATTAGGAAGATTGATTGGTAACTGTTTTAAGTTGTAATTTTGCGCCTGGACGTTGAGATTTAGAGCAGTAATTTCCGGGATACCTGCCTTTTTAGCATTGGCTAATATGTTACCAGTAACACTTAAACCGGGAGCAGTTGCTCGTTCAATGGTCAGCCTTTCACCACTCCAAGCGATCGCAGCACTCAGAGGTTGCTCCAAACCGGGGATACCTTGGGATAATTGCACCTGTCCAGCAGCACGCACATCAGCTAACTTGGATGATCCTAGCGTGCCAGCTAATTGCAACTGACCGCCAAACTGGCCCCGCAATTGCTGATTGAACCGATTTAATTCCACACCGGAAGCATTAACTACAGCTTGATAGCGACCATTAGCCAACTGGATATTAGAAGCTGCGATCGTTCCACCTGCAACATCCACCCGTCCCTGACCGCTGGCTTGGATAGTTTGCGGTTGGAAGGACTCAACAGAACCCGCCACGTTTGCTTGACCAGTTAACGTCCCTCGCAACTGCGGTGGTACTGCTGCTAACTGCTGCAACGGGACATTATTTGCCTGAACTTGTGCCTGATATACCCCATTAGCCACTTGGATATTAGAGGCTGTAATGGTTCCACCTGCAATATTTATCTGTCCCTGACCTCTGGCTTGGATAGTTTGCGGTTGGAAGGACTCAACAGAACCTGCCACGTTTACTAGACCAGTTAACGTCCCTCGGAACTGTGGTGGTACTGCTGCCAACTGGCGTACAAGAACATTATTCGCTTGAACTTGCGCTTGATAGACACCATTACCCACTTGGATATTATTGGCTGTAATAGTTCCACCCGCAACATTTACCCGCGCCTGACCACTGGCTTGAATAGTTTCCGGTTTAAAAGAATCAACAGAACCCGCTACGTTGAACTGACCATTTAATGCTCCTTGAAACTGCTTTGGTACTGTTGCTAACTGTTGCACAGGTACACTACTCGCTTGAACTTGCGCCTGATATACACCATTAGCCACTTGGATATTTTTAGCTGTAACCGTACCGCCGCCAATAGCAAGGCGACCTTCACCACTGCCACGGAAGGTTTTCAGGCTGAAATTATCTCTGCTACCTGCAATTTGGAACGTACCCGCCAATGGATTATTTAAAGCTGGGGGAGACTGTTTCAATATTTGCCCCAACCGTACACCATTAGCCACAAGTTGAGCCGAGAAGCTTTGGTCTTGCAGTTGGATATTAGAAACTGCAACAGTGCCGCCACCAATTTGAACTCCTGCACCATCACTGCGAATTGTGGCAATTTCAAACGGTGCTGTGCTGCCTGAAATGATGAGCCGACCATTGAACTGTGCCTCAGCCAAAGAGACATTTTGCAATTGACTTTTGTCTACAAAGGGTTCTAATTTTACCCCAGAGGCAACAGCCACAGCTTGCCAACGCTCATTGGCATAACTACCAGTTGCCCGGACTGTACCACCACTTACATTCAGAGCCACATTGCGGAAAGAGACGTTGCGATTTGGAGCGATGGCAACTTCACCAGTTCCAGGGTAAGTTCCGTTAGGAGCCTGAAACCTTACCACAGTTTGGACATCGGTAGGAGCGCCAGTTAATTGGGCTGTACCTGAGACATTGCCGATTTGGAAAGTGGGTGTTGTTTCATAAACTTTTGCGATCGCATCCCCTGGAACATTCTTGGCAGCGAAATTTAAATCCAATCGCGGGGTTTTACCAAGTTGAATTGTACCAACGCCCGTAATATCACCACCAACTTTGGCTTTACCTTGAATATCTTTCAGGGTAAGTAAAGAGGAACTAGGACTAGTAACAAGCTCAAACTTACTACTGATGCTATTAAAATCAACTTTATCAATTCGAGCAGTTTGGATTGTGGCAACTGTACCTGAGAGAATTGGCTCTTTAGTTGATCCGGTAATCTGCAAAGAAGCTTGTACTTGTCCAGCGATCGGCACAGGTAGTTTTACGTTGAGAGTCTCCTGAGCATTCGCTAAACTCACCGCATTTACACGCCCTGCCAACTTAAAGCCAGCTTGAGTATCAATGATTCCCGTAGCTACTACGGGAATTTTCCCATAGTTGGTAGTAACATTGTTTAACTGCAACTCCGTTCCCTGGAAACGGAGGTTTCCTTGGCTATTGCTCAACACTTGCGGAACTTTGGGTATTTGAAGTGTTACCCCTTGCACAGCAGCGTTGCCATACAATAAAGTTTCCTGTCCTGGTGTTAACCTAACTAACAAGTCGCCATTGGCTCGACCCGCCTGTAAGTTCACCGGTAACTTGATCAATCGAGTAATATCCTCAGCCAGCAATTCTTGTGCTTGCAACTGAAAGTTGCCCGCTAACACCTTAGAACGCGTCTCTCCCTGAATGGAAATACTGCCACCACTGTCTGCTTGACCCCCTACTTCAAACCGGATCAACTGATTGTTTGCTAAAAGTTGGGCAGAACCGTTAAGTTGAGAAAATGTTATTGGAGAGGTAGAAGATGTTGCTTCCCCTGCTCCCCCTGCTTCCCCTGCTTCCCCTGCTTCCCCTGCTTCCCCTGCTTCCCCTGCTCCCCCTGCTTCCCCTGCTCC
>NZ_JAYGHD010000333.1:0-26234 GCF_034932245.1 Nostoc sp. UHCC 0251 | reverse complement strand
TAATTTTTGGTCAGGATATGATTCAAAATTTCGTCATCCAGGGGGTAAAAGCACAAAGGTTGACTTACCAACACCTCCTTTATCTCCTGTCACCATTACTAATCTTCTTAGTTGTTGTGGATTATTTTTATTGTTGTTATTCCCATTGTTGTCTGTGTTTGCCGAATTTTTAGGCTTTGTATTAATAGGGGATTTCCCCATTGTATCGCTAGATAATGGCTTATTTAGCTCTGTGTTACTAGTGCTTATTTCTGGCAAAGTGCTATTCATATTTTGGTTGTTTTGTTCAATGTGTAAAGTTGTCATTTTCTTTGATTCTTTTTAGAATTGACTAATTGTTTTACAGATACTGTCTTTGAAATATCGGTCGGATTGTAATACGTACCCAATGCAGAAATTTATTAATCAAGTCCGCTTTTACAATCGTCTTTAAGGTATTGATGGCTGTAAAATTTAAAGTTTTTACTTTTACTACCTCTTCTTCAATAACTACATAACGTTCTTGACTGTGAATATTTATCAGTACTACCTTTTTGTTATTCAGTTCTGCTGCAACGATGTTAAACACATCTTCGGCAAATATCTCTAGCCCTAATGGGGTAGAGATTACCCGCACCGTGCTACCTAAAGGGTGATCAAATTCCCAATATGTCCATACTCTTCCCATAAATAGATTGCCATATTTGATTCAACACATGAAGCTATTTAGGTACTGTTTTTTTCAGTACTATAGTTTCTTGATTTTTAAAAAATACGTTATACAATTACTAGCGATTATTTTTGGTTTTCAAATAATTGCCGCTATAAATACCAATATTATTCTTAGGCAAAACTGATAACGGTTGAATGTTAAGTCGATCGCCAACCTTGATATTGGCAGCGCCTTTTACTAGCTCTAGCACTTGGGAGGCAACTTTCCCCTTGTAGATGGGACAAGGGGTTTTGTAACACGGTTGGGCATTGTAAACCGCAGTTGTCACCACATTATCCTTAAGATAAAAGATGTCTAATGGAAAATTTACCTTGTACATCCAGAAAGGCACGTCGTAAATTTCTCTGCCAAGGTTGAATAACATCCCGTGGTCGCCGTTTAAGGATGCTCGAAATTTCAGCCCTTTCTCTAATTGCTCTGGTGTAGAGGCGACTGAGAGCTTAAATGTGCGATTGCCTTTCGTGAGAAGGTGCGTAACTGGTAAATCCTGGGGACGAGTTTGGACGTAACCCAGCGCCACAGTGCCAATGATAATTAATACTCCAGCAACAGGGCCTAGTATGTTCAGTAACTTGAAAGCAGCAACATATAAATCCTTTTCAGAATTAATTTTTAAAGTTTTCATGTTTCACCAAAAATATCAACATTGCCGAGACTATATATAGATGAATCAATCGGGCTAGATGGAAGGCCATGTAAAGCCGCAATGTTACGCATACTTTCAACTCGGTCAGCTTCGCGGATGGCCAGAGGATTCATACTCTGCCTTGCTGCCAACAATGCCGACAATGTAATCTCAAGTGATGGCAGTTCGCTAGCTGGTGCAACATCATCACCAAACATTTGACAGAAAGTAGAGACGGCGGCACGTTCAACAATGCCTTGAATCTCCGCCCCGACACATCGCTGCGTGGCTTTGAGTAACCTTTTCCATTCTTCTTCGCTGTACCCATCGCCCCCGTTACGAAAACGAGCATCGAATTTAGCTAGATGGATCTTGAAAATTGAGTGGCGTTCGCCGTAATTTGGGAGATCCACCTTGAAAATCTCGTCGAAGCGTCCACTTCTGGTTAGCTCTGGTGGTAGCCATTGAATATTGTTAGCCGAAGCGATAATTAAAACCTCACTAGTACGTTCTTGCATCCAGGTCAAAAGCATACCAGCTAGGCGTTTGGATAAATCATCATCCCCGGCAAATCCTTTGTCGAAGTCGTCCAAATACAGGATTACACGGTTAATTCGGTCTACCAGTGCGAGTAAATTCTTGAGCTTATATTCAGCCAAATTACCGTAACTGCGGAAACTCCCCCACTCCAAAATAATCAGAGGTAGCCCCAATTGTGCAGAACTTGCTTTAGCGGAGTAAGATTTTCCTGTTCCCGGTGGGCCGATTAGTAAAATCCCCTTGGGTAAGCGCAGATTATACGCTTTCGCCAATGAGGATAGAAGGCGCTTATAAGTTTTAAACGCTTGCTGGATAAGTTCTAAACCACCAATGGGTGTGCTTGGAGGTTGAAGGAACTGAATATTATAAATTCGCTTAAATAGGTCAATTTTGTAAGCGGACAGTCTTTCTACTAACTCATCCGGTGTAATTTCATCAACAATCGCCTGTCGAATGCCATAATCGATATCTGCTAAGTACATCCCTAAGCCAGCGATCGCCGTCGCATGAATATCGCTATGACTGTAATCCGGTAATACTTGAGCTAAGTAACTGCTTATTTCCTCTATAGCTGGCAGTTGTTGAATGACTGTCGGAACTTCGGGGGCAATGTCAGACGACACGGTGGCGTTTGACCCTAAGAGAATCGCTGCTTTGTTAGCATTGCAATTGTACAGCTTCAGGTTAATGAGGGCTGATTTAATCCACTCGGAAGTCAGAAAGAAATCGGGGTCAGTGGTAGCTTCGCCCAGCCAAGGGAATATGCCTTCTAATATCAGGATTCCTTGTAAATCGGTAGTTTTCCAGAATCGCAGAATTTCAAAGTAATGTTCGCGTCGATTCTTGGCGATCGCCTGATACTGCTCAACTCTTTGTAAAGTTAATCCCTCCTCATTAGTAGATAACTGGTGTAGCGCATCATCTTCGAGCGTCCACAGGTAACAGTTAATATTGTATTGCTGGCATTCACTGGCTAGATTGATGAGCAGCCTGACCCTTTCTTGCAATGGAGACTCGACAGCAATCAGCTTATTGTTAAGCTTAATTAATCGAAATATTTGTTTAATTAACTCATTATTCATTAGGGCTTTAGTTAAATTTCACCCCAATATTATTGATAGCTAAAACTCTTTACTAGCTACTTTGGTACTGAAAAAATCGGTACTACAGTAGCTTGACTTTTTTGCAACTATAGCTCTAATTCCTCGTGTTTTTGTTGTGAATAACGTTGTTGTAATTGATGGGAGAAATTGATTAACTGCGTATTCCAATCCCGACTTTCGCACTTGAGTTGAGTCGAGTGTGGCAGTAGTTCTTTAACAGCCCGTGCCACTGTTGATTGACTAAAAGCTACCTGTACACAAGGAACATTACGTAATCTTTCAACAGGTAAATTTGAAGTGTCATCTACTGCCATGTAAACTGTTCTGTTTTCTGGTATTCCTTTAACCTGATATTCCAGCATGGCTACTGAAATGGTGTCAATGGGAGAGTCAGACAGTACGACAGTACTAGTTTGTTCGCTAGGCTTTTTCCCCAAAGTAAAGTAAAACCAGCTATCACGGCGAACTGTACCTAACTCATAACCAGAGAAATTATTAGCTGTCCCTTCTAAAAATGCTCCTTTGGTTTTTCCGTTGAGATCCCGCATCACAAACACTACATTTGCTTTTGAGTCGGCATAAATTAGTCCCTGGTTATGTAACATTTGTACACAATCAGAGGGTATGCCTCGTTTCTGAGTTAGGTAATGTTCAACGCCTGACCAATTAGCTTTATCCTCAATGGGTGGGGTGAATTGGGGTGCTGGTTGAGTTTGGATAATGTCAGCCGTAACTTTTTGAGCATGAGCGATCGCTGCACGTTCTGCGCCAGCTTCACCAAATCTCTCCCCCAGCCATGCGATCGCAGTTGTTTGGTTGCATTGATTAACGTGTTTCACCAAATCAATTACATCATTACCTTCAAAATGAGAACCGGGAGCAAGGTCGCTAAATTTAGAGCCATCTATATTAATGATGTGGTTTCCTCCTACCCATTCATTCCCTTTACGCCACAGCCCTAACTCCCAAGCAACATCACCTAAAGCTAAATCAGTTGACCATTCGGTAAGTTTTCGTAATTGTTGATTATCTTGCTCCAATTGCTCTATCCGCCGCCGTAATTGGTCATTCTCAAGTGAGAGAGCTTTGGCTGTAGCTTCCATTTCCTGTTTACGTTGATTCGCCCTGTCTCGGTCGGCAGCTTTGGCCTTCAATTGCGCTGCACTTAGCTCATCAACTTCTAAGTCACGCCCCTCCTCCACAATGCGGTAAAAGTCTTTGATGTCCTGGTGCTGGGCTTTGCTTCCTCTAATCCCACGCTCCAACCCAATTAACCGCATTGTCTGGTAGTACGAATCCTGAAACTCATGAATTTTCTGCCGTCCGTCAAAGAAATGATTGCACCGTAGCTGTCCCTCATCATCCAAAGGCACAAAATAAGCGTGAATATGGGGTGTGGCTTCATCCAGGTGTAACTCGGCGCGGACAATGCGATTGCCATATTCATCCGCTAACCACTGGTGAGTCGCTTCTAGCCATTCATCCAGTTTTTGGGGTTCATAGTAACCGGCTTGGGTGGGGCAGTCGGGACGGAAATAACTGGGCGATGCACTCAACAGTAACTCCACGCAGTACACCGCATCAGTGCGAATCTTCCGCTTCTGCTCCGAGTCCCCTATCTTAGCTAAGACTAAATCCTCTAGTCGTTCCTCTGGGTCGAGGCTACCGATGAACCGAATATTTTTTTGAGTGGGATCTGCATTCGGGGTTTCTCTTTCTCGCGCAGTGTGAGATGCACTCCCTGATATGTTACCCCGCTTTAATTTTTTTAATCGCGCGATCGCGTATGCCATTTTTTATCTACACTAAAAATTGGAAATACAAGTTTTTGGGCTGACTGACTGAGAAACAAATATCACTCACGTTATTGCTGTTTTTTCTCGGTTTCACGCCTATTTTAAAGGCAAATCGCTCAGATGCGAAAATGGGTAAATAACCGTAGTAAGTACGACTATTTTAAGCCGCCCTACAGCATTTCTGGGGCAATTCTCCCGCTATCCCCAAGATTCCCTTAGTAATATAGTCGCTTTTAGTACAATATTATCCTAAGTAGAAAGTATTCTATTTTCTAGGTTTTGGACTGAAAAACCACGTAATAGCAAGGCTTTTGGGCTATTTTACTGTCAATAACCCTTAATTAATGAGAATCAATGGGCTGCTCACAGAATTTTTCGAGATTACTCAAGAGTAAACTAACTGCTCACGGATTTTTTCAGGGATAACTCAAGAATAAAATGGTTTATAACGGAATTTTTCAGTAGTCGCTCAAAGTTAATCAGCGCTAAATTGTAATTTTTAGTAGTGTTTCGTAGCACAAACAGAAAAAAACTGTTTTTTTGAAGTGCAATTGCAACAAGGTTGTAGTACGCATTCTCAATAATTTTGAAGTTATTGAGAATAAAAATGGAGTAAAAAAGTAGCTCAAAAGCAGTAATGGTAAGGCTTAAACCCTATTTTATTTCTCAAAATCTGATGCCAGACTGGTAGCTGTAGAGCTACCCAACAGCTACCAGTTGGGAAGTCATGAAACTATAACAAACTGATTTTTTTGTGTCATAACAGGTAGCTGTTTATCACCTGTAGAGCTACCCAACAGCTACCAGTTGAGTAAAGTATTCAGGGATACTTTTTTAGCACTGAGAAAGTCTCCTAAATTGTGTGCCTTAGTAGATTTAAAAGAGAAGATAAATTCATTTGACTTTTCAGAGTATGTTGAAAGGATAGACGGTGTAAAGCGTGAGGTTTAGGGTGTGGGGTGAGCGGAGTAGTAAGGCTTTCTTGAGGAACTTAAACTCAAAGAGCGTTTCACCATCCCCAATCTTGATGTTCGTGTAGCGTGTCGTAGGCAAAGGTTGCGGACTTAGGGTGAAAAGTCGGGAATTTCGCCAAGAATTTAGATATGAAGACATGTAAAGATTCAATGATTGCAAAATTAATTTTAATCAACAGCAAATGAAAAATAAAAAATATTTGTTTTAAAATGAGACGAGAAAGGTTTAACCTTTTAAATGTGCTTAAGTGAAAAAGGGAACTGCTTTACCTAAAAATGTTTGACTCCAGTAATTGGAATTTTTGGGAATAAGCATGAATGAAATAAAACAGGAAATAATTTCCATTAGAAGGGTCGCCGAGACTATAGATGGAAAGATAATCAGCTATCTAAAATCTACGCCACTAGCGTTAGAGGAAGATTTCTCAGAATTGGTCATGGCTACGCTCAAGAAGCACTGGCTACCTTTAGCATTATTTTCATCAGGGGTCAGGGATGAAAGGCTAAGGCAAAATGGTATTTGGGCAATTGGAGAGTTAGAAGCACAAATAAGCTGTATACGGCGGATTTGTGGAATAGAGAATGACCCAGTAGCAATTAATTCATTAATTAAGCCTCAAATAACAGTGACAACATCATCCGAGAACGCATCCATCTTAGGAAAAATGTCACAAACAGGACAGTTAAACGCGGATGAAGATGAAGAATGGATGCAAATGGAAATTCCAGAAGAGGTAAAACAGGCTAATCAGATGTTGGGCTGGAACGGTTAAAACAATTCGCAATGGGCTAACGCCCCGCTCCGCTAACGCAATTCGCAATTACGTTTTGTGACGGAGATTTAGCTTAGGCATCAAAACACGCTGCTTGATAGAAGCTCTTGACTTAAACCCCCACCACTTGTTAGAGCGTAGGCGCAAGCCAAGTCGTAGACATCGCCTGATTCGCAATCATGTTTTCAAGCTGGGCTTGATCGAGACACAAATTTTGTTGTCTTTTGAGATAGAGAAAGTAATAACGGGACGAAAACAAGGAATAAAACATGAATAGAAAGAACATTTCGGATTCTGCCGAGTCCACAAAAGTTGTCCTCACGTTGGATTTAGGGGCGAGTACAACCAAGGCGATAGCACAGGTATACCCAGACGGAGTACCAATGGTAATAACGATGGAACCAGAGATAGCAGATGTGGGCTATGGTTCAATAGAGTTTTTATCAAGTCAATCCTCGGTACAAGACAATACAGTATGGATAGGTATTGGTGAAGAATATTATGTTTTAGGCGCATTATCGAAAAGTATGTTTGCTGGGACATCAGCAATCAGAGACTTGAAATACAGTTATGCTCTACCGAAGATAGCAGCATTGATGTGGTTGGCAATTCGGCGGTTGGGATTGGGGGTAAAAGTTGATTTGGGGATTTATTTACAAATATTGTTGCCACCAGGAGAAATAGCTCATGCCAATCATTTGGGTAAACAATTAACACAGAGATTAAAAACAGGTGTCAAAACACCAACAGGGAAGTTCAAATGTAAAATCAGAAGTTTTAATGCGGCACTAGAAGGGGCTGGACTATTGACGTATCGCAGCCGTAATGTCAATGTCAACTATTTCCAAAAAAATATAGGAATGTTGATGTTGGGGTATAGGAATGCTAGTTTTACCCTCTCAATGAAAGGCAATTCATCAAAAGCGGAATCAACGGATTTAGGGATGAATTGGCTTGTGAGTCAGTTTGTTGAAAGAACTGCGGTAGGTTTGTCCAAAGAAGATTCACGCTTAGTTAAAGCAATAGTAGAAGCCAGAGATGGGGATTTTGACTCATTACGTCGATTATCACGGAAAAATAAACCAGAGCAAATACAATTGGATGTAGATTTATTCGAGAAGATATTACCCCTAGTTCGTGAAGAATACACCCGTGCCTTATTACGATGGGTAAAAGGTATAGCTGTTATGGATGAGGTGCTAATTTGTGGGGGAACAGCAACTTTTGTACGTCACGAGCTAACTCAACATTTTGACAATGAAGGCATTCCCATTTGCTGGAATGGTGGGATGGAGCTTCCTAAATATCTAGACACAATCGGATTAGGAGATAGAGTATGTGATGTTTGGGGATCTCACATTAGCCATATCAAAATGCTGGATTTTAATTTAAAATATGACCGCCAAGATAAACCTTTAGTCCCTGATTATTATGTTCAGCCACCTTCTCCTTTGTCGGTAGCCGAGATGAGGGCTAAAAATGGATATTTAACTAGCAAGTTCTTCTAACCCCAAGGCTTGCAATTGAAAAATAGCTACCCCATACTCGCCTCGACAACGTTACTCAATGAAATCTACAAAAATAAAACTGAACTGGAGTTAGAGGTACTACAGGCTAATGAAGGCGGCAACGATGGCATTATCAACGGTGGGCATACAGTATTAGCATTTAAGCAAGCTAGAGCAAACAAGCATGACCTCTCTCTAGCCAGGGTTAAAGTCACAATCCACATTGGGCTAAGTGAAGATGAAGCGAAAGATATAGCTCTGGCATCCAATACATCTGCCCCAGTGGATGCGCGATCCAAGGTAAACGCCAGAGGTGATTATAATTTTCTCAAACAGTTTTTAGCAAAATTAGAGATGGAGTCAGAAACGAAATTCCGCATTGCTTACTATCAACATCAAAGTGGTGCGCCCAAAAATCCACAGTGCAATGTTAACCATTTAATTAAGTTAGTAAATTGCCTAGATAGAAACAAATACAACCCCCAAACTAAAACTAAAGGTAAGCACCCACCTGTCAGCAATAACCCCTCTTTAACTGATGCAGAAAGAGAAAGGCTGTCAAGATTGTTGCCACTATTACCAGCATCTTTGTGGATTGAGCAAAGGCTGTTTAAGACTATTGAGGAACACATCACCAACCCACGCAAGAAAGGAGTCATTGACCTAGCATCAATCGATGCCCGTAAGAATACGCTATTACCCGACAGCCGTTACTCATTTGGGTTTAGTGCGCCAGCAGATATTGCTATGCCCATTGTTGCTGCTTATCGAGTCTTTTTGGATGAGAACTACAACTGGTTAATTCCTTTTGATGATTTCGCGGAGGACTTTTTACAGCATTTATGGGCAAACTACTACCGCAAGTATTTGGTATCCGAGAAGTTAGCTGGCAATACAGTTGGTAGTAAAATCTGCCGAAACCCAGTGATTTGGGATAATCTCTACGTTTCGGCTCAAAACTATCTTAATCAACAGTTACTCAAGATGGTTGGGTCAAACAATAAACGCGAACAATTAACTTTAGTCAATTGATATGTCAGAGACGACACAATTACGAGTACAAGAATTAGCTCACTTTGCCCAAGAGCAAGACTTTAATCAGCAATATCGTCAGTATTTTGGCGATGTCTGGGAAGAGGCAGGTGTAAAAAATATTTCTCAGATGACCGTCCAAGATGCCGAACAGACCTTAAAGATTTTGGCTGATAGTGAGGCATCCCCGCAATTCATTAAAAGCTTATTGGCACAAGCAGCAATTGATGGTGCTACACCGCAGGTTTTGGAGTATTTCTTGAGTAGTGACATTGACTCAGATGGGCGGACTCTAGCACAAGAATTATTCCAAGATGGGACGAACCCATTGCAGCCGGATACACCCCAGCCACCACCCAAAGCACAGGTTTTATCTCCATCTGAAGATTTGGACTGGGAAATATAGCATATATTCTCAAACTTTACTAGCAACCTGAGCTTTGATTTTTTCAGTACTCAAGTTGCTAGTTCTTTTTTGAAAGCATATTTAAACTTCTTAAGTTAGGTATGAGTTCCATTTTTCAAAAAGCACACTAGGGTGTAATTGAATTATCGATTACACCTATTCCCTCAACTAACTCAACAACTAAAGAAGGCCATAGTATGACTATATTAGGTATTAATAGACCTTTAGATACAACCCAGGCAAAACTCTGGGATGAGCGCGATTTATCTACAAGCGATCGCCGCCGGGAGCATCTAGAAATTCTCCTGTGCCAGAAAGTACAGATAGGTGAAGACCCTACCTTGTGTGAGAAAGTATTAGATTATCTATATTTGTCGGCATTTCAGCAAAATATCAATCGCATTACTGTCCAAAAGGAAAAAGAAAGGTCAGTATTTGCCTCCCTACAGCAAGTGATTATTACGTCTTTTGCTATTTTAGGGATGTTTGCGTTCCTTGCCGCCGCTTCTAACAAGTCAGTTGTGCGATCGCCTGGGGTAATCCCTCCAGCTATAGAACGGCAAGCCAATTAACCAAACAATCCGCTTTTTCGCCCAGCAGACAACGGAAGATCAACTGAAAGTAATGTGGGCTGAAGTAGTCAGAGAATGCTCGACATTCAATTGACTGCACATATTAATCATTACAGCCTTTGCCATTTTAGGAATGATTGCTTTTTTTAACGGGGCGTTTCGCTCTGCCAAACCATCGGCTGCTGCTAACCTGCCTGCTGTTCATGCTCACTAAAAGGATGTCACTAAAAAGCTGAAAGCGATGTTTGATAATGCTTTCAGCTTATATTATCACTCGTTTTGCTTCGGCTCACCTAAAATGCTGTGTCCTTGTCGAAAGGTAGACTGTCAACATCCTCAAAGTTACGCAGGTCTTGCTCCATCTGCTGCCGACGTTGGACGTATGTTCTGCTGTCTTCAATCCTCCCTCTCATCTGCCATGCACCAAAATTAATACCCTTTTCTACGTATTTAGCAGACATTTTGTTGTAATCATCAACCTCGATTTTCTTGCGCCACTCAAGCTGTTCCAGGGCACTTTCACTGATGCCAATTTGACGAGCATATTCTACATATTCAGGTCTGAGAGAACCATCTGGGTTAAATTCTTTTTTTTCTTGTTCAGTGAAGAAATCGTAGGCTGTGTAGATTGGCCACGGCTCTGGATCAGTCTCATCCAGGTGCTTCCACTCATCGTATGTTGCTTTTAACCTACGAGCATAACTATCAATTGCTCCTGGATGTTCGCCAAGAGATAACATTTCTTGTCGAGCTTCATCTTTTAAACTTCCATCTGCATTGAATTCTTCCTTATGCATATTTATCCAACGTTTAATTCTTGACATACAAACCTCTCAAGATATTAACCAAGTTTCACTAACTTCTTAAAATCATGACTCTGGAAATTAAACATTTTGATCCCAGGCTCAATCAATGGATTTATACAGATGAGCGTAAAACTATTTTAACTGAAAAGCTCAGTAATACTTTAATAGAATTTTACTTTCCTGATAAAAAATTTTCATTTGGACACTCAGATGAATACAGCACTGCCGAAGAATTAAAAAATCATCCAGATGGACAAATTTTATTACTGTCTTCAAAAACTCGTTTACTTTATGGAGATAAAGAATGCTTAGAAACAATTCAAAAAATTTGTCCAGATAGTAAAGACCGGGGTGCTTATGGTTCTATCTTTCTTGGGGCTTGTAAAAATGCGATTCACGAAAAGCTAAATATTTTGGTAGTAGATGATTCTACTGATAACATGGGTGAAAATGGAGGGATATTATCGAATGATTTGGCATATAAATTAGTTGGCGATTGTTATGGGCAGATTTCAACACAACTTTTTGACAAGTTAACCTTAAGGGAATCCCAAACAGATAAAAGCTATCGTGTAATTCAGCATCGATTTGGTTGGGTGGATGGAGTTGGAGAGGATACTACTAAATATCGTTTTGGCAAAGGAACACTCCGACCATACAAACTAGATGATATAAAGTACGCAGACCCGAACAATGAACCAAAAATCGATATAATTCTCCCCATAAGCAGTTTTAAAGGAACAGACAAGGATAGACCCAAAGGGCCTACTAAAACGCAGATTAAGCCAGGATTATATCAGCAAAATATTTGGTTAGCCGAAAAAGCACAATCTCAACAAGGTCAGATGTCTATCTCCCAACTGCTGGCATCTTTCCCCCAAGGAATTAAAGATTTTGCCGAAGAACTAGAGGTACAAGCTCAAAGATTAGCCTCTATTGAAGATGACCCAAGAATTGTTGCTGCTTACTATTGTGAAAGATATGAAAAACGTAAAGAATCATTGAACCAAAATAAATTAAAAACATCAGACATTATCAATCAAGAAACAGATATTAAAAACTTAGGGACAAATGATGACTTAGATGTAGATCAGGAGTTGGGTGATGAGAGTGCTAAAGATGACTTGTTCATGTACAAACTCATTAAAGCCGATTTACTAGGGCATCAGCAGTTATTAGAGACTGAGAAGGTCAAACAGGAATTAAGTCGGTTTGTACAAAGTGAGTGGCGAGATATTGCTGTTGGGAAAACGCTTACTTTTGACAGAGGGATGATTATTCCTTCCAAGGAACTCAAAAATGGTGAAATTTGTGTCTCTTGGCTTGATGAGCAAGAAAAAATTCTTAACTTCCGTTCTCCTTTTCTCAACTCTAATGGTTTGTGTGTTTCTAATAATAAATATGTTAAGGATCAGTTAGGGCCAGATGGTGAACCCTTAGAAGGCATAATTGTAGTTAATGACGAAGACCACAAGCGCATACAGCAAAGAATTATAGAGTTAGAAGCGCTAGGGGTCGATGTTGATTTTATCGACTCAGCAGAAACCGAATCGGAACGCCAAGCACGAGACTACGATGGTGATTGCATTGGTATAGCAAGAGCTAGCTTATATCCTAATTTAACAGCAGAGGCAGAGCGAAGAAATCTTCCCCAAAACGCCTATTCCCCCACAGTTAAGCTCAAAAAGCAATCATTTTATTTGGAAGATGGAACCCAGCCTCCATTTGAAAAAATCGCTATCCACATGAGCGATAGCATCAGCGTGGGCATAATCAACAATCAAGTGACAGCACTGGAAGCATTAGAATCAGAAATTGAGGTACTAAGGACTTACGGTACTTTTGAGCAGAAATCAAATTATCTAGACAAAGTTTCTAACCATTACGAAACCCTGTTTGAGCAAGAACGCCAGAAAGAGCCAAAGTTAATTCGAGAAGAATACAAGCCTTATATGCAAGGGGTTGTTGAAATTGCTCATTGTCAAAGAACTCCCGAAATTATCCAGCAAGCAATGGACATTAACCGTCAAATGTACCGGAGCATGATTGAAGAAGGATGTTATCAAAACCAAATAGCGGTTGATTTATTCAAAAGTGCTAAAAACCTGAGATGAATAAAATCCGGGAGAACAGCCGCTATTTGTATCGTGATGTTAATTATATTAAAGATAAGAAATCTTCGTCAGTTTATTTAAGCACAGGGATAACACCAAAGGGCTACTCACCAGTAGAATTATTGATTAGCCAAACCAATAAATATTTCCAAGAATCACAGTTAGAGTCGCGTCCCATCGTCCAGTTTAAAGACTTATTCAAAGGAGTGGAATTTACACCACAGCAAAAATTTACAGCGATCGCCGCCAAGTACGAGTTTGATCTGAAATTCAACGCTGCGGTTCGTGCCTCAAGGCGGCGAGAAACAGAGTCTGGCCCTAGCGCAATTATTCAAACGGATTCAGGGACGCAACTCGAAATTACCAATCTCACCCGCTACGGGCATCCCTTAATCTGGAAAGCCCAGACACTTAATATTCGCCTAGATGAAATTAAATTCACAAACAGTGAACGCCCCCATAAATTATTAGCAGTTGCACAGATAGATGGTGAGATTGGGGAAAATGGAAAACCCGCTTACCGCAACCTGGGGACAGTTAGCCAACAATCTGTGACTGACCACAATCTCAAGGCGGGGATGACTATACAAGGAGCTAAACTCCTAGAACTAAAACCAGAACTTACTAGAAGCCAAACTAAATTACTTTTTGCCTTGGCAAATGATGCAGCAGAAGCATTTTATGCGAAAATCCCAGAGTCAGAAAAACTTGCATCCGCCGCCGCCGCTTGGAATATCTGTGCATCCCGTCAGGATGAACTCGAAGTTGCAAGGAAAGAAAACGCAAACCCCCAGGCGATCGCTAAAAAAGTTTCTAATTTCGCCTTCGCTGCTTTCCCCAATGAGATTATCTCTCGCTTAGATAAATTGCAATTTACTGAACCGAAGTTAGTCACATTAAATAATGAAGCGAATCAATTTTTGGGTCGAGACTGGAACGCTCATGAAAAACATCCTATAGAAATCAGGGCTAGCCACCACCCACCGGGACATGAACGCCACGTTTCCAGACTAATGTTTGTCCAGGATAGTGACGGCGAATATAAGGAATTCGCCATGCTCGAAACCAGAACCGCACAGCTTCCCATTGGAACGAAAGCGCTCTCTTGTATGGTTGGCGTGGAACCTGCCACAGCATCAGCAACTATTGGACTACCAGGAAACGAGCCGATTGAAATTACTATCCGTGAACTCAAGAACTTCTCTTACACAGGACTTGTTTTTAACGCCGAATCGGTCAACTTAGAATTTGGCACTGTGCTGATTCCTGACAAAACAGTAAAAATCAAACTTGATGGGAAAACTCTGGGTGAGTTAGACAGTGATTCTGCCCAACAGTTAAAAGAAATTAATTATCTCAAAAATGGTAATCCTCTAAAGTTAAAGCTCACGTCAATTTCTGAGACAGGAGATCAAGCTTTTGTGCTGGGTGAGTCTCCTAATGGGAATCTCCTCAAAATTAATAAAATTAACTTTTATGATTTTTCTGGTCAGACATTCAATGATCAAGATTACCGAAAACTGACTATTGAAACCTCAGCTTCTAAAACTAGAGATGCTGTGTTTTTGAATGGTGAAGCCTTGGGGGTATTGCACTTCAAAAAAGACAAAGACGCGCTCAGACAACTTGGATTGCTCAAAACCGGAAAACTTACACTCGCGCCTGCAATCGTTGAAAGTAATTTTTCTGTGATTTGCGCTCAAATAGACCCTAATACCGTTGAATATCCCCAGAAATGGACGAAAGAATTTCAAGCTTTTGGGACTCAATCAGTTAATCCTCAACAACTGTATATGATTGATAGTAGTGCGAATATTCTACATCAAATTAAAGAGCGTCCTACTTTCTTATTTTCGACAGAATCAAATAAAAAACTCGGAGTCATGGGCTTGGCTGTTGACAACCAGAAAGCTGAGACTGTGACAAAATGGTTAACTGCTCAAAAAGTTGAATGGCAGCAAGAACCAATAAAAGATGTTATCAGGGAAACTAAAAAAGGTCTAGCAGTATTTCACTTAGTCAGCAGTTCAATTCCCCCCAAAACTTTGGAGAACATGACCAAGAAATTTGGGTCAATTATTGAATCGGATAGTGACTATCAACAAAGAGTTAATTCCCTCGCCACACGACCACAGTTTTTGAAACCTCCATCTCAATCAGCATTGTCCCCGCCTCAACAAAGCGCTCAATTCCACCCAAACCAAGAGGTTCAAAATCTCGCCGTCGCCTCTTTTGTCATCAAAGGCAAACCGATTCCGATGAACTACCCTTTAATGATGCATGGTGAGCCGAACCCACTACCTGTAAATACTTGCATTGATGCCATGCGCGGATATGGTCGGACTCATACCACTAGAGCTAAAGAGCCTTACAAACAGTATGGATTTAAACAGGGTGATATTGCTCTAGCTACAGGCATTGGTAAACAAGTCGCCTTTCGAGTCGGTAAACGCTACCGCTACGCTAACGGAAGTACAGTTTTTTAACGGGGATAAAGACTCATTGCCACAAAACTTGCGGCTTCTTAGTTGCTGGGGACTTAAACTCACCAAATTTTGTTAAATTTATGAAAAATTAAGTAGTTCAAGAAAGCAGAAAATGCCCTGAAATCAGAACTGATGATTTTTGGTTTTGACTCGCTGATACAGTTCTTCCATTGTTTCAATAAAGGAAGCATCATTGTGCCAGAAATCAGGAAAATCCCCTTGTTTCTTAATCAAAATTGCACAGATACTACCTGGAGTCGCCACTTCAATAGTTTGTGGTAATCGCTTTGTACCTAACCAAAATTCTCTGGCATTTGGCATTTGGTTAAGAGATTGCTTTTCTAGCTTAGTGTACAGCGAATTAGAAAGTTCTAAAGGAATTTCCTTAGTATTCAATTCCTCAGATAGAGCTTTTCCCAAAGGAGAATCAGCTAATTTGGCTTGAAGTTCTGCTTTCGATAATCCTCGTAACTCAAATAACAACCAGGGATTATTATCTAATTGAGAAGCGACTAAATAGTAAACTCCAGCAATGTGCTTACAGGGATTAGCACAATCTGGACAAGAGCATTTAGTTTTGAAATCCTTACTACTATGGGGCAATAAATGTAGTCCCAAATGAGAGAAAGTATCTTCAATATTTTCCGGGACTTCATTTAGCAGCAATCGAGAAATAATACTGGCTTTAGAAGAAAGCTTTTGGATAGCTTCATTCCAACGGGTTTTAGCAATAGGTGTAATCTGAATCTCTATATTATAAGTTGGTTCTTTGTAGACTCCAAAATAGGGATTAACTGAGCCTCTGACTTTGGCAGTAATTTTATTTAAGTCAATCTCAAAACTTTTGACTTTACCACCGCTAGCATAAGACCGTCCTCTTTTGAGTCGGTTATCATCTGTAAAAGCTTCTAGTGCTTGAATAAAGCGATCGCCCCACCAAGTTCGACTAAATTTAGCCATAATATCTACTCCAAAATTGCACTCTTGTTCAATGAAATCAACCGTTTAAAGGCTTCATTATCTAATTCTGTGAGCCAAGATTCATCACTACCAACAACAGCATTAGAGAGTTTTTTCTTATCTTCAATCATTTGGTCAATTCTCTCTTCTAAAGTCCCAATAGCAACAAATTTATGCACAAAGACATTCTTTTTTTGACCAATACGGAAAGCACGGTCAGTTGCTTGGTCTTCAACTGCTGGGTTCCACCAACGGTCAAAGTGAAAGACATGGTTGGCTTTCGTGAGGGTGATACCTACGCCCCCTGCTTTCAAGGAAAGGATAAAAACCGATGGTTCTGTATTTGGGTCTTGAAATTCGGTAATCATTTGTTCTCGACGTGGGCGACAAGTGCCACCATGCAAATAGTAAGTATTGCAATGCAGACTATGTTTGAGATGTTTTTCAATCTTTTCACCCACTTCCGTAAATTGACTAAAAATGAGTAAACTTTCTCCTTCATCAACTGCCTCCTCAACCATCTCTGCTAACCGACTGAGTTTGTGCGAACGTAGTGGGGAAAAATCACTCCCATCTTGCAGAAATTGGGCTGGATGATTACAAATCTGCTTCAATTTCATCAGGGTTGAAAGAATCAGTCCTTTACGTTGAATTCCCTCTGCTGATTGTAATTGTTTTTCTACATCTTGTACTACCACTTCATAAAGCGATGCTTGCTCTTTGGTCAGGTTAGTGTAGAGTTTTTGCTCAACTTTATCTGGCAAGTCATTAATAATAGATTGGTCAGTTTTTAACCTTCGCAGAATTAGAGGTTCTACCAGTTTTTTCAAGGTGGCAGATTTCACGCGGTCATTGTCTTTTTGAATCGGAATCTCGAAGATTTTCCGAAACTGGGCTTCTTTACCCAAGTAGCCAGGATTGAGAAAGTTAAAAATTGACCATAAATCCAGTAAGCGGTTTTCTACAGGAGTTCCTGTTAATGCCAGCCGATGTTTAGCTCTTAATTTTAAAATCGCTTTAGTTTGGGCAGCTTTCGGATTTTTAATATTTTGTGCCTCATCCAGTACTAAACGTTGCCACTCGATGCTGCTCAATAACTTTTCATCTTTGCGGACTAAAGTAAAAGAACTAATTATCACATCGTTTTGTTCACAAGCAGCTTTGAAATCAGCTAGATTTTGCAGCCTAGTGCTACCATGATGCACCATAGTTTTTAAATGAGGCGCAAATTTAGCAATTTCCTTCTGCCAGTTGCCAACAACAGAAGTCGGAGCAATTAATAGTGTGGGCAGGGCAGATAAAGAAGTAATCTTTTCACCTACTTTCAGAGCTTTATGTAACTCCTTCTCTTGCACTAATCGGGCAATCACCTGCACGGATTTACCTAAACCCATATCGTCTGCCAAACAGCCATTTAATCCCAAATTTTCCAGATATTGTAGCCAGGAAACACCACGCTTTTGATATTCTCGGAGTGTGCCTTGCAGATTATCAAGTTCAGAAATTGGCTCTAGGCGACTTTTATCTTGTAGCTTTGCGATCATCTCTGACAAAGCTTCATCATGTTCAATTTCCCATTCTGACCCCAATTCAGCACTGCGTTGTAGAAACTCCAGTAAGGTCATCTGGGGTTGTTCGTTACCGTGGGACTGCCAAAATTCGAGTAACTGCTGCATTTTATCCCGGTCTAATTCCATCCATTGACCGCGAAAATGCACTAGGGGAGTTTTAGCATTAATCAGTTGTTCCCATTCAATAGGTGTGACAGTTTGCTCCCCAATTGCCAACTCATACTGATACTCCACCAGTGAGTCTAAGCCGAAATAGCTTTTTGTTTCCCCCTTCGTTGCAGCAAGTTTGCTACCCGATGCTTTGAGGCGAATTTTGGCGCGACGACGACCTGCCGGAGTATACCAAGCAGGTACAATTACTTTGAATCCTGAGTCTTCCAGTACCCAAGCACTTTCTTGAAGGAAGTCAAATGCTTCATCTAAGGTAATTTGCATTGCCATTGGACTCGCTGTTTCCAACCCAAGCCATAGTTTGGGATACATCCGGGCTGCATACCCCAGATTCAGCAGTAAATTTGTTTCAAAATCTTTACCAAAATCTTTATGTACGCCAGTTTTGGTAAATTGATTCATTGTCCAGTAGTCTGCTAACGCTAACTTCAAGGATGGATCTTGTTTACTGGCTACTAGAAATTGAATTTGCCAATTGTCTATTTGTTCAGAAGAAGGAGAGTGTAACTGGAAGCACAGATGAAAAGGTGAATCGGCTTGAGTGCGGGTAATTTTGGTTTTCCACACCAACCATTGCTGATATTCCTTGAGGGCAGTATTTGTTGTTAGTGGATTATACTGACTAGGATAAAAGCAAGATTCAATTAGAGAATCAGCAATTTGTTTGTCAAAAGCGGCTGTAGATGGGGTGTGAATCACTAAATCATGAAGTACATATTCGGAAAAGTGACGCAATAGTGTTTCTCGATCAAAAAACTCAATAGGATAACTAACTGTTGTTTTACCTGCCACACATATTAGTGGCATATAGTCAATATATTTAAGAATATTTGCTTCATATTGTTCGGAAATAATTTCCCAGGTAGCATAAATTTCAAATGCTGCTTTATCAGTCTTGCTTTTGCCTTTCTTCTTCGGATTTTCCGATGATAACTGTCGATATTTTAGTGCGGGAATAAATTGGTCTTTGAGGATTACTTGTTTAAAACTTTGAGTGTAATGATACCAAAATAATAAATCTGAACCAATTTGAAACTTCTCCGCATTATATATTGCTAAAAAATGGATATCTTTAAGTAGTTTAATAATATTAAGTGCGGTTCCGTTTTTGGTAGACACTACTGTTTCATAACAATCAATCTGCCAATATTGGAATTCTTCATAGCTATCAGTCAACTCAATTTCTAAATATTTGGTTAATTCTGGTGAGGGTAGGGGCTGATTATTGGTGGTTGGTAAGGCAAAGTATTTAGGAGATATGCGTTGGGAAAATTTAGTGTTGTCTTCTTTAATTCCCAATTCTTCTACTAAAAAGGCGATTAATTCGGATTCTACCAAGTGTCCAGGATGAATTTGTTGACTATTGGTGTGACTTTTTTGGGATAATTGAGTTTCTACCCACAAGTAAAAAGACCCTGACTGGATAAAGTCAGTTTCCTCGTTTGGTATCCAGGTGCCATGAAGTATTCTCATTGTTGTGATGTCTCTGGATTGTTCGGAAATTCACGCGCCTTAGAATTACTTTAGCAAACAGAGGTGCTAGAATTATCTCCTTTATGTAAAAGAAAGCGATGTGTTCTTGTGCGATCGCTTGTTCAGAAATCAGACATAAATCCTACCTTTTGGCTACAAATCAAAATCAAGGCTGAATGTTTCTCCATCAGAATCTTCTTCTTCCTCCTCTGTAAATGGAGTTGAACTCCAAGAGGTGACTTTGTTATCTTCTGTATTAGTCGGCGTGAAAGCTACTTGTTGTGTGGGAAATGCACCCTTCCTAAAAGCAAAATAGCAATCAATGATAAAGTAGAGCGTTTCCAGGTAACTCTTGCCTAGTTGCTGTGATTCGGCAAATATCCGCTCTCGGTAGCTATCTTTGATCCGAACTTTTTCTGGGGTTAAGTCAAGTTTATCTGCCATTGCGATCACTTAATAGATGTAGATGCTGGATTCTTACTGCTGATGGTTTTTGCCATTTCTAAAAGCCCAAAGACATTGGCTTCCACCGGGTTGTCGAGAATCTTGAAACCGTTCTTCTCTAACAATTTTTTAAATCCTGGTAAAAGGCAGCCTCCACCGATCGCCCAGATTTCATCCCCCTGGTGCTTGGCATCAAGTGTCAGATTCACCACTTTCTTCAAGTATTTCTCATACCAATCTTTCAAACAAGTACTGTATACATCTTTGATATCGATGTCACGGCTGTACCTGGTATGCCCCATTTCCAGACAAAATCGGATCTTGGAAGCATCCCCGATTTTTCCGCCATTCAAATGTTTCATTTTTTGGGAGATATCATCGATGAGAACTTCTACACCGATGGGGTAAGCAGTGTGAACTTCTCGTTGACCCCGGTTGTAACGAGAATATAGGGTTGTTCCATTACCAAAGTCTAAAATGGTTAATTTTTTCGGTAGTGGATGCCCAAACAATGCACCCATACCCTCTAGTACAACTTTCAGGACTTCTACCTTTACATCTGATTGTTTGCCAGCAAGTATTGGCTGATATTCTCCATTGAGTACTTTTTGTAATTCTGAAGCTAGACCAACATCATGTAAACTGACGACTAATTTTAAGTGCCAAGCTTTACGATATGGCAGATGTGCCAATGCACCGAACAAAGTCAACAATGCGTTGTTGACTTTATTTTCATTATTGTCTGTGTTGCGGTCAAAATAATTTCCTGTACGGTAAGCAGACTCTCCAACTGTATAAGCAGTACCGTTAAAAACTACACGCCCTGGAACATCTTCCATCTCGGCATTGGTTATATAGCTGGGAACACGAACTACCTCAAAGCCATCGACTAAAAGTTTGAGACTTCCGTAACCGTTATCGAAACCCGCAGGAAAAATTTTTTGCAACGTGTGAATGTTTGACATAAAGACAAAGGTAATACACTTTGATTTGTGAAAGCTATCTGTTCAGATAATTTTGGGGAGTGGGGGAGAGAAAAATAAAATAACTACCCCTTGTTGATCCAGACTCAAGAGTTTATCATAACCCCTTGGGGGCTAAGTGGGGTACAAAATCTCAGTTAGTCAAATGTACCCTATATAGCACCTATATATCCCCTATATAGGGGTCAAAATCTTATCAAAGTCCTGAAATAATTTTGGGGTATATATAGCCCCCATATAGCCCCCATCAGAATTTTTTGAAATCTTTTTATCAATGCAGCAGAAATTAATTTAGATCATCGTTGACTCTTTGATTTATACTTTAATGTCAATTTTTTGTTGAAAAGCAATTCAGTTTTGATCTTTAACTTCTTGATTACTATGTAACGAGTGCGTTATTACTTGCTTACAGGTTCAGCTTTCTCTACTGAATTATCATTCACACCCAAAGTCAATTCCAAAGGAGTTTTTTGAGGGTAAGCTTTTACTACTTGCCGATAAACATCATAATTAGTAGGTAGGGTCTGCTGAGAATTACCCACCCCATAGGTCAGTTTGTACTTTACATCTTTGATTAATTCAGGTTTGCCTGCTTCTTCTTGAGGTCTTTTACGTTGTTCAACTTCATCAACACTTGGTCGCGGCGGTAAAGTAGGCCACCATAACCCTCTGTCATCTGGGCCAACAACTGCTCCTGCCGGTTTCAATCCATTCCGATTCAACACTGAAGTATTAGCAAAAGTTTCAATGCGGGGTCGTGGTTCACTAGTTAGGTTATTCGCATACTTGACTTGCCAGGAGTAACTGGTGAGTGCTGTAGCTTCATACTGTTCAGCAGTAGTAGTGCTGCAACTAGTTAGTGTCAGTGCCGTTAGTGCAGTTATTATTGAGGGTAAAAATCTCATTTGCATTATCAATCGTAAATATCTTTCACCAATCACTCTTGATCTTGGTGTGTGCCATCATTCCTGCCAAGGTGAAGGAATCGCTGTTGTTGAAAGTACTTCCCTTGCTTCCAGCCTAATCGCTGTTTGCTCACAGTTGGGGCATTTTACCTTTGTGAAAATCACTGAAGGTCGTCCTTTGTACTCGCCCATTACGGGATCTCCGGTGTACTCGCTGATTATCCCCTGCTTGCAGTGATAGCACTCGAATATCACACGCCCTACCTCCGAGTTGCAATCCAGGAATTGCATGTGCTGACAGGGTTCTGGCGGTAATTCTGGTTCTTCGGGGCGGTCTTGAAAGGGTATATGAGGTTTGGTTGCTGGTGGTGAATCTATTTTTTTCTTGTTGCGCTTGCCAGTCACCTGCGGCTCAATTTTTGGCGGCTCTACGGGTTTTTCATTGACAGGCTGCGGCTCAGTTGTGAGTTCTTCCGGCAACTTGTCATCAGCCGGGGTAGGGCAAAATTTGGAAATTTGACCGTTGAGCTTTGGCTCTTGTTTCTCTGGTGTTTTAGATGGACGCTCGGTAGATTTCATTAGTCTTTCTGTCAGAGGGGTTACTTGTATTCGTTTTGTTTAACCAAAACGTTTTGGTTAACTTGATTTTCATTCTTTTTTTAGAATCAGTGATAACATCAAGCCATATATTTTGGTTAATTGAGTTATTTCGGTAATTGTAAAGCCGTCCTGCAAGGACGGGGTTTCAGACCCAGAGGTTTCTATGAAGACTAATACAATTGTTGCAAAGTGAGAATTGCTCCTATGGTAAAATCCAAGCCTACGAAGACTACGACCAAATCTGAAAAGCTTCCTAAAATTTTGGCATTTGCTAACCAGAAAGGTGGAGCAGGGAAATCAACAGGAGCAGTTCATGCTGTTGATTGGTTTACCCAGATGGGGCATTCCACTATTTTAGTTGATGCAGATGGGCAGGAAAGCTCATCAAGTTGGTTGAAGGATCTGAACTTACCTTGTAAGGTCATTGGTGATCCAGAGGTTTTATTTGACGAACTTCCAAAGTTAGCAGAGTCTTATGATGTTGTAATTGTTGATGGACCAGGAAATGCAAGTGAGGTGACAAAAGCAATTTTGATCCGTTCTAATTTAGTACTTATTCCTTGCAGGGACTCCATGATCGATTTAGCAAGTACAGGCAAAATTGTACAATTTGTGCGTCAAGCAAAGGAAATTCGAGGAGGGCTACCGATAGCAGCGATTTATCTAAATGCAGTAAAAGACAACACTATTTTGTTACGAGAAGCTAGAGAAGCTTTGCAAAGCGGTATTATACCTTTGCTTAATACTACCCTTCCTGACCGTCAATGTATTAAGGATGCACCTGGACAAGGTAGTACAGTGTTTCGCATGAAGGGAGAAGCTCCTAAAGCGGCGGCAAGTGCTTACGTCAAAATCCTAACAGAAGCTTTGAAGTTATTTGAATTAGAATCATGACTCGACGAAAACTCAAGGATAATATTGCTAACAATGAAGAACTGAATTTTGTCTTTGGACAATCCACTACTCAGGAAATTGTACAAATAGCGGAAATAGCTCAAGAAAAAATCATTCCGCACAGCGCAATTGTTTGTACATTCACATTTATTCCAGATGGCAAACCAGTTCGGCATTACTATGATTTAGAAGAGCTACAACAATGGGCGCTAAATGATATTCAACCCAATGGAATTCGTTCTCCTCTATGGGTACGCCCCCATCCCACTCAATCTGAAAAATATGAGTTGGTTGCAGGACTTCGGCGATTAAAAGCAGCAGCGATACTAAAATTGGAAGAGATACCAGTCAAGGTTTTTGATTGGGATGATCATACCGCGTTTTATGCTGCGATATCAGAAAATACAAATCGTCGTGACTTCAGTGCTTTAGAGGAATTAGACAACACTTTACGAGTGCTTGAAATTCAACTGGGCTATGAAACTGAGCAAGTTGTTAGTTTTCTTTACCGAATGAACAACGCAACAAAAAATACTGTTAACCAAAACGTTTTGGTTAGTCAAGAAGCTGAACTTGTTCAACAGGTATTTAATTCATTAGGGCGAATTACTTGGCAATCATTCGTTGCAACTCGACTTCCCTTATTTAAAAAACCAGTAGAGATATTGAATGCTATTCGTCAAGGTAAAATTCATTACACTAAAGGAATTCTGATTGCTAGTGTCAAAGACAAAGATAGCAGGCAAAAAGTTTTAGAAGAAGCTATCAATAATTTCCTTAGCCTTTCTGAAATCAAGCAACGAGTTAAAGCATTGAATGGTAGTAAAAAAGCACTGTCCGAGTCCGAACCTGTAAGCCTGAAACAACGCTTAACTAACACGATTGAGGTGGCAAAGAAAAACAAGATGCTTTGGAGTGATCCGAAAAAAACTCAACAGCTAGAAAATCTGCTTAGTCAGCTTGAAGCGATTGTCAAAAATTGAAAATAGAACTGGACTTAAGAGTAAGACAAGAGCAATAAATTCTTACTTTCTAAATAAGCGAGAGTTTATTACAGGTAGATTCAAGTCGCACAACCAAAAAATATAAATGGTTGTGAGTGATTGGAGATAAATTAAAAGACAAAAGGAAAGTTCCAAGGAATAATTGTAATAAATGATACAGAAATCAACATTACGTGCCGTACCATTAATAAGTTTAGCCTGTATAAAATAATATCATTATAGAGTTTACCTCTTGGCAACTTAACTCAATTCGTTTTGTAATAAAGGGTAAATATAGCAGTAGCTGATATTAGGGGCAAAATGGGTTGAAAGTATTATTGTATAAGCTTTTTAGCTATCACTTTTAGATAAATCATTCAAGTCATGTTTTCTCCTTGTTAGACAAGCCTGTAACGAAAGAATAAGGACTTTAGTTTTGTTATTGGCATACTACAAACCTCGGATTTAGGTAAATTTGTACTATTTTGCCTCTAATGTCAGCTACGCTATATCTGCCCCGTGTTGGAGGAGTTGCTAGAATGATTGACCATGACAGGCTTTTCAAAGAATTAATATCTACATTTTTTGTTGAATTTCTCGATTTATTCCTGCCTCAAGTAGCCAGCCAAATAGAACGCGATTCTATCCAGTTTTTACCCCAAGATGTATTTACTGATGTCACATCTGGCGAAAAGAAAGAAATTGATTTACTGGCGCAGGTGCGTTATCAGCAACAAAAAACTTATTTTTTAATTCACGTTGAAAATCAGTCTTATACTGAGTCAGAATTTGCCAAGCGGATGTTTAAGTATTTTGCACGCTTGCATGAAAAATATGATTTACCAATTTATCCAGTTGTAATTTTCTCCTTCGACGAACCAAAACGTGCTGAATCCCAAAATTATCGTGTCACGTTCGGCGAGTTAAAGGTGCTGGAATTTCAGTTTGCAGCAATTCAATTAAATCGTCTGAGTTGGCGGGATTTTCTAACGCAGCCAAATCCGGTGGCAGCGGCGTTGATGGCGAAGATGAATATTGCGGTGTCAGAACGTCCGCAGGTGAAGGCGGAATGTTTGCGGTTACTGACAACTTTAAGGTTAGATCCAGCGCGAATGCAATTGATTTCGGGGTTTGTTGATACTTATTTGCGGCTTGATGATACTGAGAAGCAGGTTTTTCAAGCGGTGATTAGTACAATGGGATTAGATGAACGGGAGGAAGTTATGCAGATTGTAACAAGTTGGCAACAAGAAGGTGTGGAAATCGAAAGAAGGGAAACAATTTCGACGCTTTTAAAAGTACGTTTTGGAAATTTAGATAGTGAGTTAGAGGCAATTATTCCTCAGTTAATGCAGTTATCTAGGGAAGAATATCTAGGTTTACTTTTACAGGCTGACCGTGAAGAATTATTGTCGCGGTTTCAAAGGTAATCGTAATTTAATAAAAGCGAGTGTGCTATTTAGTACATTTACGAATCTTTTTTGCTATTTTAGCTCAACTCAATATTATGACTGCTAATATGGTGTCCATTATGTGATGGCTTATGTTTCCTGTGAAGTAATCGTTCCCTTTCTAAAATCATAACTTCTAGCTCACTGGCACGTTATTCTGAAAGTGGAAATATCTCCTCCCCCGTCTTTAGATTACCTCGACAAATCGTCCGCTTACCTTCATTTCGGACAATAAAATCACACTCGTGTTTGAGCGAAAATAAGCTGATGTATTTATTAAATACATCAGCTTTTGACTTATCCCAAGATTCCAATCACAGCCGCTAGAATAGCTGGGGCTTTGTCTGAAACC
>NZ_JAYGHD010000332.1:0-26502 GCF_034932245.1 Nostoc sp. UHCC 0251 | reverse complement strand
TATTAAAAAGAGATTGAAGCTCTTGCTCGGTTGCCATAAGTTTCTATCTGAAGAATCGTTTTTCAATTTAATATCTCATTAATCTCTCAAAATTAAATAAACTTGTATCCAAAGACGTAGAAACGGGTATCGCTGGGGCTTAGATCAGGTGTAGGCTGTGATACAGGGTATACAGTTGGGACATGAAAATCAATCGGCACGGTCGAGCCAAAGTTCTTACTCAATAGCAGATACAGCTAATTTTCAGTCATGGGTTAGAAAATGACCGCGATCGCTATACCTGTCCCATGATCGCGTTTTTCTATGGCCACTATAAAAGGCTCTGCTCCTCATGATTGCGTCAGATGGCAAGTCACTTAAAAGTTATTGCAAAATCTATCAATAGTCATAATGTCCAGATGATTCAAGCTACCGTTACCTCCACATCAACATTGCCATGAATAGCTTTGGAGTAGGGGCAGAGCTTGTATGCTTGGGCAACCACCTGTTCAGATTTCTCCCGGTCTTCCCCAGGAAGAGCAACAGTTAATTTTGCAGAGAGTATGTATCCACCATTGGCTGGATCTCTGCCAATGGTTACAGCACATGTAACCGTGGCAGTTGAAGCATCAATACCTGCTTTTGTTGAAACCAAAGCCTGTGTTCCATGAAAGCAGGCTGCATAACCTGCTGCAAAAAGTTGCTCTGGATTGGTTCCTTGCCCGTGTCCACCAAGTTTAGTAGGAAAAGCAAGGTTCAAGTCGAGTAAGCCATCGTCACTACGAGCATGACCCGACATCCGTGCATGTCCCTCTTGCCCTGGGGTTACAGTGACCACAGCCGTATACAAGGGCTTCATCACAGTACCTTCGTACTGTTGTCCTAGTAGTCTGCCAACCCAAAAATGCTAAGTGAGGACTGGGGAAAGGAGAAAGGGGAAAGGGTAAGGGATTTAAACCCTTTCCCCCTTCCCCCTTACCCTTTACCCCGCCAAGTTCACTTGGCGAACTACTAGTTGTTGCATCAGTTCTTTTGTATTGGGATTCATCAATCCTCCTTCATCAGTAGACGCTCATTCCAGTAACCTAAAAGGGGAGCAATGCGATTTTGTGAGGTGAGTAAGCAGGGGAGGCAGAGGAGGCAGAGGAGGCAGGGGGAGAGAAAGAAATTAAGTGTATTTTGAACTATTTTAGTAGTAAAAGTTATTAGTATTTTCTCTTTACTTCCCCTGCTTCCCCTGCTCCCCCTGCTCATTAGACGATGATCTCACTTTTTCGCGTTGCTCCCCCTAAAAGTTGATTGGGCTACCCTACCTTAGTTGCAACAGTTTTATATCATTAAGTTTCACAAAGAATGATATTTAAGTCACTACGGACATTCTCCAATGGCTTTGACCACAAGGAATTCCATTCAATACCAAAAAGGGGCACGGACTGTTTTCCCATTAGCCATCCCTTAGTTATTGCATCCATATATTTTGTCGAAACCTCAATATCGTAAATAGCGGCTTTGACAAGATTTTTAGCCAATAATGCTAACCAGAAACGCGAAAAGTGTAGTTGGGCAACATAAAAAGCTTCTAATTGAATTTCTCCAAGAATGTTTGTATCGCATCCAGTAATAATATGCCAAATGTCGTGTGTTTCTGTGATATGCGCTCCGAGAAATTGGTAATCATTCTCTACTTGCCCAGAGTGTAAAGGTTGCAAATTGTTTTTGAGCAGATGTTCAGCATAGGCATATCCAAGTGTATTGGGAGGTAAGCGATAAAGTTTTTGGAGATCGATATCACCTAATCTTGAGCGTCTTTCAAATGCTTGTTTTCCTTGTGGGGTGCTATGAAGAAGTTCTATTATTTTTTGTAAGCTATGCAAATCAGCAACAGTATTTGCGAGGTTGCCAATACTCTCAAAGTCACCATCGGGCGCTCTGACTATATTTATAATGCTCTCAAGTGCGCTATCGTGCCATCCTGACTCAAGTTGGGCTACAGAATCCTCTTTAAAAACCTTCGTCAACACTTTGTCTTTTAGTTTGACATGGTATAAGAGTTTTAGTTGGTCAGAATCTGCTCTGGGTTTTTTCTCGTCCCAAATCAACACAGGTAGTCCAATTGAGATCCAACTTGCTCCCGTAACTTCTATGTGAACGCACGAAAGTGGGTGTATTTGTTTGAGATTAGGAAGTGGAATACACAAGTAAATATTATGCTTAGTCAATTACCGCATTGTATTACTAGTCCTTCGTGGTGGCAACTGATAAAATGGATTGCCGATCCGATTGGATTTCAGCAAAAGTATAGTCAAAAGTATGGAGACATTTTTTCCATGCGACTGAGTGGAATCGGTTCTTGTGTAATTCTTAGCCATCCCCAAGCCATTCAAGAAATTTTCAGTCAAGATTCTAAATTTGATATTGGTCGTGGTAATAAAATTGCAGAGCCTTTGATTGGGCGAAATTCTCTTATGTTAATAGATGGTGCCCGCCATCGACGAGAACGAAAATTATTAATGCCCCCCTTTCATGGAGAAAGGCTACAGGCTTATGGTCAACAAATCTGCTTAATTACCGAGCAAATCGCCAGTCAATGGCAAATCGATCAACCTTTTGTGGCTCGGTCTGCCATGCAGAAAGTGAGTCTAGAAGTAATTTTACAAATTGTCTTTGGTTTAAGTGAAGGGGAACGCTATCAACTAATTTTACCTCTCCTTACTAGTTGGTTGGATATGACTGATTCTCCTTTGCGCTCCAGTATGCTATTTTTCCGATTCTTACAACAAGATTGGGGAAAATGGACTCCTTGGGGACAGATGAAAAGTAGACAAAACTATATTTATCAGCTACTTCTTGCAGAAATTGAAGAGAAAAGAACAAAGAACAATCAGAGTCAGGGTGATGTTCTGAGCTTGATGATGGCAGCACGGGATGAAAATGGGCAAGCAATGACCGACGATGAATTAAAAGATGAATTGCTCACAATTTTATTTGCTGGACATGAAACTACTGCAACAACGCTAGCGTGGGCTTTCTATCAAATTCACCGAAATCCAGATGTCCTCTTAAAATTGCAGCAGGAACTTGACAGCTTGGGAGAAAATCCAAACCCGATGGAAATTGCCCAACTTCCTTATTTAACCGCAGTATGCCTTGAAACCCTGCGGATGTATCCAGTCCTTCCAGGGCTTTTCCCACGCATTACCAAATCATCCATAAATATTGCAGGATACCAGTTTCCTCCTGACACAACCTTAATGCCAAGTATCTACCTCTTGCATTATCGGGAAGACCTGTATCCTAATCCTCAACAATTTAATCCAGAACGTTTTTTAGGACGGCAGTATTCCCCTTGGGAGTTCATTCCTTTTGGTGGTGGAAGTCGGCGATGTTTAGGATATGCCCTGGCTTTGTTAGAAATGAAGTTAGTCTTGGCAACCGTTTTATCTAATTATCAACTTGCATTGGTGGAAAATAAACCTCTTAAATTGCAAAGACGTGGGTTTACCCTTGCTCCTGAAGGTGGAGTTCGGATGATGATTAAAAAACGAATTGCACAGATTGTAAGGACATAAGAGCGATTCTAAAAATTTTGAAAATCTTTCTGGATAAAAGTTAGTTTTTTTTGCTTGGGAGGAACTGACCTTTTAGCGATAGTAATCTGTGCCGAAAAATCACGCCATCTATTCAGTCCACTGGGGCGCATCTGACACCAATTGAGCCGATAATACCGAACCCTCTGACCATCTTTAAGCGGTCTTCGTGACTCAGTGGACAAACCCAGTTGCCAGAGGTACTGCCCCAAAATCCAAACCGGAGACTCCGATAGCGGGATGGTCAGATTGAGAATGCCTTTAACGTGAGATGTGTTGCGCTTGGAGAACTCAGCTAAAGTCTGAATCATCGCCTCGTCCCCTTTAATCTCAACCCCAGCCATCAGATCCATCAGCACAGCCCTGAGTCCCAGCCGATGACGCATAAGCCACGCGGTAGAATGATTGCTCCAGTCAGTGCAAATGGCTAATCGCTCCCGTTCCGATTTATCGCGCTCGGCAACAACATTTTCTTAGAATCGGCAAGATTTCAGCTTTACCTATTCTCATTAAACCAAAGAACCCGAATTGAGGTATGTAATTGCGTGACTACACTTAAATAATTCTATCTATTAGTGCTTTTTTACTCAATTTGTTAGATAATAAAAGTAAGTATTAACAAAAATAGAGAACTCATATTTAAGGAGCTTTAATGACTAGACGTATTACCAGTGCTGTAAACTCACTAGTGACAAACTTCTCACGACGAAATGCACTTTTGTGGCTTGGAGGTAGCGGAGTAACTACCGCCTTGATGGTGGGAACGCAAAAGGAAGTGAGTGCTAAAGACAACAAAGAGTTGAAATTGGTGAACCCACCAACGTTATATGATGCAACCCAAAATGGCTATAGCCATATAGCTGTGACACCATCAAGGGCGAGAACCGTCTATATTTCTGGTCAATTTGGCTCCGATTTACAAGGGAATCTTGTCTCCGATGACTTTGAAAAGCAGCTAATACAGGCTTTTAAAAACCTCCGTTATGCCTTATCAGCGGTTGAGGCGCAACCACAAGATGTGGCAAAAACTACTATTCTCATAGTGGATTACAACCAAAATAAGTTGCTCCCGTTAGGACGTGAAATTAGGAATTTTTGGGGGTATAAACCACCAGCAAACACTCTTATTCCCGTTCCGAGACTTGCACTTGACGGTATGTTATTTGAAATTGATGCTTATGCAGTAATTCCAGAAAAACGTGATTGAGGGTTGGTTCCAATATAACCCTATCCAATAACAGTTGGCGGAATAACAAATTTCCGCTACTGTCAATCAATAATCGTCTCTCCTATTTGAGTAGTAATTGCCTTTAGCCAGCCTACGAAACTTAAGGACTTCCAAATAAAAAAATATTCAATTATTGATTGTGGGGTGGGCATCTTACGCGCCACATAAACTGGGCGGGCAAGATGCCCACCCTACAAAATTAGATAATTTATTTCTTGGAGTTGCCTTAACTAAAAATTCCAGCAAGTGCTAGTAGTTTGCTCCTGTTAACTTGGTTATTTAAAGTTCAAAGGAAAAAGGTGAAAGGTTTTTAATCCCTTTCTCTTGAATCGTTCCCTAGCACTTACAAGGACATTTTTGAGTTGAAAATTCTAGTTTACACTTTGCTAGTTCCTAATTTACTAGTGAGAATATTGACACTTTTGTGTAAGGTATTCTATCTCTGCATTTTATGCCTTAAAGTTAAAGCAGCATTTAATGCACCTTGTAATTTAAAGCTTATCTTCATAAATGGTTTCTAAAGTGAAGCCAAAGTAATCTTTATCAATTAACATTAAGCTGCCGTTATTAATTTGGGAATAATTAAGTTATAAATTACTCGGATTTAACAGTATGTTTAGCACTGATGTTAAGATTTTTGGATACCAACTCATTGAAGAAATCTACAATGGTTCGAGAACTATAGTTTATCGAGGGTATCGAGAAAGTGACTCATTACCTGTAGCGATCAAACTGCTGAAAAATCCATATCCTTCCTTTAATGAACTGGTGCAGTTTCGCAATCAATACACCATTGCCAAAAATCTTAACTCATGTTTAATTGTCCAAACCTACAGCCTGGAGGTGTATCAAAATGCCTATGCGTTGGTGATGGAAGATTTTGGTGGCATTTCTCTAAAAGATTATTTTGCTCGTGATCAAACGCGGGATATCAGATTTTTGCAAGAGTTTTTTAAAATAGCGATCGCACTGTGTAATACCTTAGAAATACTTTATAGTCAGCGCATCATTCATAAAGATATCAAACCGAGCAATATTTTAATTAATCCTGATTCCAAACAAGTTAAATTAATCGACTTTAGTATTGCCTCTCTATTACCAAGGGAAACGCATACGCTAATCAGCCCGAATGTATTAGAAGGAACACTAGCTTATATTTCTCCAGAACAAACAGGGAGAGTGAATCGGGGAATTGACTACCGGACTGATTTTTATTCACTTGGTATAACTTTCTACGAATTACTCACAGGTGAGTTACCTTTTCAATCAAACGATCCAATGGAGTTGGTGCATTCCCATATTGCTAAGGTAGCCTCATCAATAGATGTAATTAACTTACAAATTCCGCCGATAATTTCGGATATCGTCAGCAAATTAATGGCAAAAAATGCTGAAGACCGCTATCAGAGTGTATTAGGATTGAAGTATGATTTAGAAAATTGTTTAGTTCAACTGAAAACAACTGGCAAAATTGAAAGTTTCCCAATTGCCCAAAGGGATGTATGCGACAGATTTATTATCCCTGATAAACTCTATGGACGAGAAGCAGAAGTTGAAACTCTACTAGAAGCATTTGAAAATGTCAGCCTGGGTGCAACAGAAATAACTCTAGTAGCTGGGTTTTCGGGTATTGGTAAAACTGCCGTTGTTAACGAAGTTCATAAACCTATTGTTCGTCAACACGGTTATTTTATCAAAGGTAAATTTGACCAATTTAATCGGAATATTCCTTTTTCTGCATTTGTCCAAGCTTTCCGTAACTTCATGGATCAATTACTGGCAGAAAGTGATGTCCAAATACAAAAATGGCAAAATCAAATTATTCAAGCATTAGGTGAAGACGGACAGGTAATTATTGAAGTCATTCCCGAATTAGAAAAAATTATTGGCAGACAACCACCTGCATCAGAATTATCAGGTAACGCAGCACAGAACCGATTTAATTTATTATTTCAGAAATTTCTCCAAATATTTACAACTAAAGAACATCCTTTAGTTATATTTTTAGATGACTTGCAGTGGGTAGATTCGGCTTCACTGAAACTCATACAATTATTAATGAATGAAGCTAATCAGGGATATTTATTGTTAATTGGTGCGTATAGAGACAATGAAGTATTCCCAGCCCATCCGTTGATGGTGATTTTGGATGAAATTCGCAAAACAGGCGTAAAGGTAAATAGCCTGACACTGAAACCACTCAACCAATTACAATTGAATCAACTTGTAGCCGACACATTAAATTGTGCAGAGAATGTGGCATTATCTCTTTCACAATTGATTTACCGTAAAGCTCAAGGAAATCCATTTTTTGCGACTCAAATACTGAAATCATTACATCAAGACCAACTAATTCAATTCAATTTTGCCGAGGGATGCTGGCAATGCGACATTTCTCAAATAAATCAGCAAACTCTAGCAGACAATGTTGTTGATTTTATGGTTTTCCAATTACGAAGACTACCAGAATCAACTCAACAACAATTGAAGCTAGCCGCTTGTATTGGTAATCAGTTCGATTTAAAAACATTAGCGATTGTTTCTAAACAATCGGAGATAGAAACCGCAGATTGTTTGTGGAAGGCTTTGCAAGAAGGGTTGATTTTGCCGCAAAGTGAGGTTTATAAGTTTTTTGTTGGTTCCGAAAGTCAAGCAGCTACTCAAGAACAGTCTGAGATGGTTGTATATAAATTTTTACACGATCGCGTCCAGCAAGCTGCCTATTCACTCATTCCAGAAGCACAAAAACAGTCAACACACTTGCAAATTGGGCAATTGTTGTTGCAGAATACACCTAAAGAGCAGCAAGAGTCAGGAATTTTTGCGATTGTTAACCAATTCAATTACGGACTGGAATTATTAGAAGAACCTGCCGAACGAGAACATTTATCCCGGTTAAATCTGATAGCTGGTTGTAAAGCCAAAAACTCGACTGCTTATGCGACAGCAGTTGAGTATTTAAAAGTAGCGATCCTTTTATTACCGATAAATGCTTGGCAAAGCAGGTACGATTTAGCTCTTGCTGTTTACGAATCTGCGGCTGAGGCTGAATATTTGAATACAAACTTTGATTCATCAAAATCATTAGTAGAGATTATCCTCAAAAACGCTAAATCTCCATTGGAAAAAGTTCGTACCTATGAGATTCAAATCCAATCTTATACGGCGCAAAATAAATTCATTGAAGCAATAGCCACAGGTAGAGAAGCACTGCAATTATTAGATTTGACATTACCTGAAGAGAGTAATACTCAAATTATTTTTGAGGAACATGACCAATTACAAAAAATGTTTGTTCATCAATCGATTGCAGCATTGGCAAATATGCCAGAAATAATTGATCCCCAAAAATTAGTTGCGCTCCGCATATTATCGGGTTTGTTTGCTCCAGTCTATATAGCCAAACCGATGTTATTGCCACTCAAAATTTTTACAATGATCAAAATTTGTATCCAGCATGGCAACTCACCACAGGCAGCTGTTGCTTACAGTCTCTATGGATTATTTCTGTGCAGTATTGGTGCAATTGAAGATGGGTATCAGTTTGGTAAACTGGCAGTACAACTTTTAGAAAAGTTTCAAACTAAAGAACTTAAAAGTAGGGTTTATTTAACATTTAGTCTGTTTATTAAACATTGGAAAGATTCAATTAAATCTACATTGAATCTATTTTTGGAGGGATTGCAGAGTGGATTAGAAACCGGAAATTTAGAATATGTAGGCTATTGTGCCAATTGCTATTGTCAATTTCTCTTTTGGAGTGGAGAAAACCTAGAAAATGCTGTGCTGGAAGCAGATAAATATTGCGATCTAATGCAGCAAATTAAACAAGAGGTATCTCTGGTTTGGGGAAATATCTGGCGGCAGACGGTTCTAAATTTACAAGGAGAAGCGGCTAATCCCTGTTGTTTAATTGGTAAGCATTTTCACGAAGTCAAAATGTTACCGACTTTAATTGAAACTAACAATATCAATGGTATTTGTTATGTGTATCTAGCAAAAACGCTACTAGCTTATCTTTTTGGTGAATACGAATCTGCTTGGGAATATTCCCAAAAATTTGAGCAGTATGAGCAGGGAGCAGCAGGCTTATTAATTGTTCCTTTGCGGAATTTCTATCAATCTTTGAGTTTGTTAGCTCTTTGTTCTCAGGTAAATGAAGCACAGCAACAGCTTTATCTCCAGAAAGTAGCCGAAAACCAGTCAAAAATGCAAGAATGGGCGGCTCATGCACCCGTAAATTATCAGCACAAGTACAATTTAATTTTAGCTGAACAAGCTCGTGTAACTGGCGATCGCTTACAAGCCGCAGATTATTATGAAATAGCGATCCAAGAAGCGATCGCCAATGATTATGTTCAGGAAGCCGCGATCGCTAACGAACTTGCTGCCAAATTTTACCTAGAATGGGGTAAAGAAAAAGCCGCAGAAGGATATCTGCAACAAGCATATTACAGTTATGCCCGTTGGGGAGCCAAAGCCAAAACTGATGACTTGGAAAAACGCTATCCTAAATTACTCAAACCAATTTTGCAACAGCAAGAATTCAACTTCAATCCCTTAGAAACCATAGCCAGCATCGCCCGCACATCTACTTACACTACCAGTACCAGCAGCACTAATATTTCTGATGTTCTAGATTTGACCTGCATTCTCAAAGCTGCTCAAACCATTTCCGGTTGTATAGAATTAGATGCACTCATCAGCAGTCTCACCCGCATTATTCTAGAAAATTCTGGTGCGAAAACATCTGTATTAATTCTTCCTCAAGAAGATACTTGGCAAGTTCGGGCAATTACCTTTATCGATCAACAATTAAATTCCCAGACTGATGTCAAAACCATTCTTGATTCACAACTAATAGATACTTGTCGATATATTCCGAGAAAACTAATAAATTACGTTAGAAATACTCAAGAAACTGTCATCATAGATAATTGCAAAACAGATATTCCTGGTGTCATCGGGGAATATATGCTTCGACATCAACCCCAAAGTGTATTATGTACGCCCATTATTAACCAAGGTCATTTGGTGGGGATTCTCTACCTAGAAAATCAATTGAATCAAGGAGTATTTACTAGTAACCGCTTACAGGTGATTAACCTACTTTCCTCCCAAGCAGCAATTGCCTTAGAAAACGCTCGGCTTTATCAACAAGCCGGGCAAGCTTTACAAGATTTGCAACAAGCTCAATTACAAATCGTCCAAAGTGAAAAGATGTCTGCCTTAGGTAACTTAGTTGCTGGCGTCGCTCATGAAATGAATAATCCTCTTGGTTTTATTGCTGCCAGTCTAAAACAAGCTAAACCAACCTTTACTGATGTTATCGAGCACTTGAAACTATATGAACAAAAGTTTCCAACTCCGGGAGATGAAATTCTCACTCATGCCGAAGAAATCGACTTAAAATATAGCTTGGAAGATTTTCCTAAGATGATTGATTCGATGACTATGGCGTGTGACAGGCTGAAAAATATTAGTACCAGTCTTCGCACTTTCTCCCGTGCCGATAGAGATTACAAAGTTCCATTTGATATTCATGAAGGCATTGATAGTACAATTCTAATTTTAAAACATCGTCTCAAAGCCAATGACAGCCGTCCGGCAATTGAAATAGTGACGGACTACAGTAACTTACCCCAAATTAAATGTTTTCCAGGGCAATTAAATCAAGTCTTTATGAATATAATAGCGAATGCTATTGATGCCTTGGATGAATCAAATACAGGTCGGAGTTTTCATGAAATTAAAGCTAATCCTAATTTGATTACAATTACCACCTCATTGAAAGAGAAACAGGTTGAGGTGAAGATTACTGACAATGGTCAAGGTATGAGTGAATCAGTCAAACAAAAAGTATTTGACCACTTGTTTACTACGAAAGGTGTTGGTAAAGGAACGGGATTAGGATTAGCGATTGCTCAGTCTATTGTTGTAGAAAAACATGGCGGAACTTTGGATGTGAATTCTACCCCAGGTGTTGGAACAGAATTTGTGATTACCTTACCGATTCTGGTTTAGACTCAAAATTAACTTGGTCGAAAGTGTGATTTCAGTTAACTACCACCAGCCAATCGCACACCACAGACGTACACCCGCTCCCAAAGTTAACCCAAACCTGCCACTGGTTCAGATACCCATTCCAGTAAGGCTCACCATCAGCAACACCAATAGCCTCGCCAACTGCGGAGACTAGCTGTTTGTAGAACTTCCCAACGCTGTCGAGTCCAAGACGCATTTTCAGCTTCAGTCCTTTCCAGGCTTGGGTAGCAGGACTATAAACTCAAGCTTATAAAAAGATTAGGATATGGTTTTCGTAATTTTGATAATTTTAGATTACGAGCTTTATTAAACCGGCATTTTACTATTAATTAGCCATAAAAGGAATCGGTGTAATCTCTCGTGGGTTCTCCAGCTTCCAGTGGTATTGCTCAGGCATTCCCCAGCCAGATGCAACTTGTGAAAACTTGCAATCCACTATTGTGACAATGCCAATAACTTGACCGCGACGGAGAGAGATTAATTCTGGGATTATTACCCCCATTCCTTGACAAAATTCTTTCGCTAGCTGGTACTCTTTTTTAGTACAGGTTTTGGCAGCGTGAATCAGAATGTCACCGCGATAATTGATAGGCCAGCCACGGTTTTCTATATCCTTAAGGGCATAAATAATTGCCCATGCCCAAGGCTGACGGACAGATATTGCTCTCACCAAAAGCATCCCTTTTTACTTGGATAACTAGCTATCCAATAAAGTAAGCAGACTCAAGAGCGGTTACTCTTACAAAATTGCGATGTCTACGACGGGCTACGCCTACGCACCAAAAAACAATCAGCAAATGAAGTAAACCTGTAGCAGTTTTTTTTAGAAAAAGCTAGAGTTCTGAAACTTTGGTATATTTGAGCTACCCAAAATCATCAGAGAATAATGGCACATCATAAAATTTAAACTTTTGGTCTACTGTAAATATTGTTAAACCTTCTACTAAAGCTTGAGCAATTAACATCCTATCAAAAGGATCTTTATGGTGTAAAGGCAAATCAGCAACCTTTATTCCATGTGCCAATGTCATAGACAAAATCTCAAACCGACTGAAGCGCAAAGCCTCTTCCAAATTACCAGGAGCAATTAACTTTCCTAAAGACTGTTTAATTGAAATCTCACAAGCACTAATTGCACTGACAAAAATTAAATTTTCAGGATTAGTAATTACTTCTCGTACCAGATATGACAATTTAGAATCATTTTCTAAAAACCACAATAAAATATGAGTATCTAACAAAAAACTCACTATTTATCCCCATAAAATGCTGCAATTACTTCTTCTGGAGTCTCATCAAAATCACGAGCACGATACTTTGACTATTACAAAAATCTGGTTAATGACAAGAAACTTCCGCCACAGTACACTACCACTTACTGAGTTAAGAACGCCGTACATTCAAGCAACACCATTCTTTTCGTTTCCACAGGGTAGCAACAACCCAACCATTTTCTTCTAAGGCATCAGCAACAGCTTTAGATTGTTCTAGTAAAATACCACTGAAGATCGCCCAAGTCTCAGGTTTAGCGATCGCACTCATTTCGGGAATTAATTCAATAATTACATGAGCCAAAATATTGCAGACGATACCATCTACTGGTTTTTCAAGCAGTTTTGTCAAAACGTCTACGCTGCCCAATGCTGGTAATAAACGTTTTGGATTAATATCGTTGAGCGCACCATTACTGATAGTTGATTGCACCGCTAAAGGGTCATTATCTACTGCATAGACTTTCTCTGCTCCTAGTAGCAGCGCCCCAATGGAAAGGATACCAGAACCACAGCCAATATCTGCAATTACCAGATGTTCATGTTTGCCACTATTACCCACAAACGACTGAGGAACTTCACTTAGCCGCATTTCTAGGGATTCCAAACATAGCTGAGTAGTGGCATGATTGCCCGTACCAAATGCTACACCAGGGTCAAGACGAATCACTAACCGTTCGGTTGTTTCTGGTAATGGTAGCCACGCGGGGTTGATTAGGAAGCGATCGCCTATTTCTTGCGGATGCCAATATTGTTTCCAGCTAGTCGCCCAATCTTCCTCGTCAATTAGCTGCCATTGCAGTGTGGGAGATGAAAGTCCTACACAAAGGGCATCTTGACGCAGCCACAACGATAAAGCTGCCAAATCTAGTAGCTGCGTTTGAAATGTCGATAAATAAGCCCTGACTAAAGATAAATTTCCTTTGTTTTCACTTGCTGTTCCCCGACAACCAAAATCTTCCAGTCGCCAAAAGATCGAATCTTCTAGGTCTGGCTCACATAAAATCTGTACTTCCCACCAAGTGTTTGCCATATAATTTTAGATTTTAGATTTTAGATTTTAGATTGGGGACTTGGTAACGGTTAATGACCAATGCAAAAAACAATGAGTAATTAGCCATTACCAATCCAAAATCTAAAATCGTCCGACTGAGCGACTTGCCTTGACTTGTGCCGAGCTTGTCCTGAGCGTAGTCGTAAAGCCTGCGGCATAGCTACGCTTAAGGCGCAGCCTCTCGTAGAGAAGGGCAGAGCCGAGGTAGCGAAGCCGAAAGGAGCCGAAGTCCGCAATCCAAAATTAAAGTGTTACTGTATACGCGTCCCGAATACCAGGGACTTTTATAATCTCATCCAAAATGCCCTCTGGTAAAGGATCATCTATACTCAGAGCCATTACGGCATCACCACGGACGATTTTACGACCTACTTGCATACTGGCAATATTCACATTGAAACTACCAAGTAGAGAACCGAGTTTGCCGATAATTCCTGGCATATCGCGGTGCAGGGTAAACAGCATATATTTGCTGGGTGGGACGTTAATTGGGAAACCGTCAACATCAGTTAAATGGATTTCCCGTTCACCCAACAAAGCGCCGGTGACAGAATGAGTACCTAAAGTACCCGTGGCTTCTAGATGCAGTGTGCCCGCATAGTCTCGAATGGAAGCATCACGGGTTTCAATCACCCGAATTCCGCGTTCTTTGGCTTCTATGCTGGCATTTACGTAATTTACTCGTTCCCGCAAAGCTTGGTAAAGTAAACCTTTGAGGGCCGCGACTACCAAAGGCTGACTTTTGTTGGTAGCGAGTTCCCCTTGCAGTCGAATATTGAGGACTTCCACTCGTCCACCAGCTAGCTGTCCTACCAGATTACCTAGAGTTTCTGCTAGCTGCATGTAAGGTTTTAGTTCTTCCAACACATCGGGGCCGAGTCCGGGAATGTTGACGGCTGAACGGGCTGGTAGTCCTAAAAGTACATCCCGAATTTGTTCGGCAACATCAATAGCCACATTCACTTGAGCTTCTGCGGTAGAGGCTCCCAAGTGGGGGGTGAGGATAACTTCTTTGCCTAGCGATCGCAATTCCGATTCACCCAGTGGTTCTGACTCGAACACATCCAAGGCTGCACCACCGATTTTACCCGCTTTCAGAGCTGCTGCTAAAGCTACTTCATCAATGATCCCACCACGAGCGCAGTTGACAATCCGGGCTGTTGGTTTCATCTTTGCCAGAGTTGTGGCATTGATTAAGTGAGTGGTTTCTGGGGTTTTGGGGATGTGCAGAGTGATATAGTCTGCTTGCTGGAAGAGTAAATCTAGCTCAACTAACTGACAGCCAATTTGTTCGGCTCGGTCTGTAGAAATAAAAGGGTCATAAGCTAGCAGTTTCATGCCCATTGTCTTAGCTACAGCAGCAACATGGGAGCCAATTTTACCCAAACCGACAACGCCGAGAGTTTTTTTGTAGACTTCCGCGCCGACAAAGCTATTGCGATCCCACGCACCGCGTTTCACCGAAGCGTTAGCATCGGGGATGTGGCGAGACAAAGCCAAAATCATCGCTAACGCGTGTTCAGCCGCAGCAATTGTATTTCCCTCTGGAGAATTGACTACGACAATTCCCCGGCGGGTGGCAGCGGGAACATCCACATTATCCACACCCACACCAGCACGACCGATGATTTTTAGCTGGGTGCCGGCTTCAATGATTTCTTGGGTGACGCGTGTACTAGAACGAATCATTAGCGCGTCATACTCACCAATAATTTCGATCAGTTCTGCTGGTTTTAGACCTATTTTGACATCAACGGTAGCAACTTGCGAAAGAATGTCAATTCCAGCTTGGTCAATCGAATCAGAGACAAGAACCTTAGACATGATTACTTCATTTAAAGCTACAGGTTTTGCTGCACAAGACTTTTTAGTTTAGTCTTTATCTGTCGCAATTCAGCAAAAATTATTCGTTTGAATATCAACTTAACCTTTACTTACGCTGCGTGCTGATGGTATCGAAGCGTTAGTTACTTCCGGTGGGTACTGCCTCCTAAGTATTTGAACATGAGTGGCTGTTGGCACCACCCTGTCGCTAAATATAAAGCATTAATAGCACTAAACACCTATATATTTATTAATAGTTAAGAGTTACTAAAATTTTATCGGCTTAAGCAACTTTCTTGGTGGAGTAGAAACGCCTGCATTCTTGACTGGGCTGCAACTCTAACTGAAGCAATGCTTTGCACAACCCGGAAATGAGTCAGTAACTATTATATCTGTCGAATCTTGGCTGTTTCTCAATACCACAAGTGGTATCCCTGAGTCAAAGCAAAACATTGCGGCATCAAGTTAATTGGATTGTGACATTTAAAATCTAGGCATCAAATAAATTTTCTGGCTAATGATTCCAGCAGATTTAGGATTGTCTAGTAGTTAAAAGCTGTTAGTTAGTGTCAGTGGAGTACTTAATATACAGTCGTAAACTAATGATATATAGGAATCTGATTTGATTCCTGAAGCACTTGTAGCGAGAGGAAACAGGTAAAAAGGAATAAAAGTGTACTGAGTTTTTTTCAAGCAATTAAATATGAGTCCTATAGTTGCAAAGAAATCGCTATAATTCTGGTGATCCCAATAGAGTGAAATATCCTTTGAGTTTTGGGGAAACCAGCCATGTTAGAGTACAACTTGCCCAGGTACTTGCCCTCAGCCGAAGAACTACCAGACTCTGATGAAACGCCTGTGGATAATGAACTGCAAGAATTAATACCAGGCTTACTGAAGGCGATCCTGCTGATACTTTGGTCAGAACGCATGGATTGGCTCTTTGGCATAGATATGGGTATTTATTATCACCCGGATAAACCGCCTATTGTGCCAGACGGATTTTTGAGCTTAGGGGTAGAGCGGTTTTATGATGAGGAACTGCGTCCCAGTTATGTGCTGTGGGATGAAAACGTTGTACCAATTTTCGTGCTAGAAGTAGTTTCCCAAAATTACCGCAAGGAATACACTACTAAATTGGATGAATATGCGGCTTTGGGTGTACTTTATTACGTAATTTATTCCTCTCGTCGCCGCCGCAAACCGCATCTGGAAATACATAAGTTAGTTAATGGTAAATATGAATTGCAAGAAGGAAACCCCGTTTGGCTACCAGAAATTGGTTTAGGAATTGGTTGCGAAAGGGGAAATTATTCCGGTGTGACGCGGGAATGGATGTATTGGTATGATGAGCAAGGACAACGGTATCTCACGCCCGCAGAACAAATAAAACAAGAAGTACAACGCGCTCAACAAGCAGAGCAAAGGGTGCAACAATTGACAGAACAATTAAGAGCGCTCGGAATAGATCCAGATAATTTGGGATAACTGCAATATTTTCAACAAGACTGAAAAATCAAGTTTTTCAGATTTATGATTGCTGACTCCTGTTAGCGGATAGCTAAGGTTTAGCCCATTCTGAATTCTTCTTCAAGTATTGTTCATAAATAATTGGTGTCAGCCCAGGTAAAACCAATACAAACTCTTCACCACCATATCTGCATACAATGTCCTGAGGTTCAGTATAGTGGTGAAGAAGGTTTGCAAATGCCTGAATTACGCGTAGGCGATGCCCGCCGCAGGCATCGCCAGCTTGATGACAAAATATATCATTAATATTTTTAAAATAATCGATATCCATAATTATTAAAGCAACTTGGGTAGAATCCCGCGTTGCTCGTATTAATTCTTTTGGGAATATCTCGTCAAAATAACGCCGATTAAACAAGCCTGTCAGTCCGTCTTGCATAGCCTGTTCTCGTAACGTGATTTCAACTACCTGTTTTTGCAAATATGAGGAAGAGTGTAATTACACTGCCTGAGCCGACATACTCCAGCTTTGACCAAAATATTTTTTCTCGGAGCAAAATTGCTGCTGCTTCCATTGCTGCAACTGTAGCGTATCCTGCGATCGCTAGCATCATCAAAATGAAAGGCTAGCAAGCCAAAGAAATTGAGCGACGCTGCCAAGCTGCAAACGCAACAGTAGTTGAAATGATTACAGTAACGCTCAGAATAACAAAGTAGAGATTGTACTGAAAAAGCATGGTGACAAAGCATTTAAGAGCTGATCCCAACCTTATGAGATAAGTTTGAGTAAGTCATGAGGTTCCAGTAATTTTCATAATTACTTCAAGGCAGTCAAGTTACAGCAGTATTTTGAATCCTGAATCATTACAGAAAAACTATTGTTTTTTAGGAATAACGTTTCTAATTCCACTTTTATTAGAGACAGTATCACCTTTGTAGCGAGGGATGATATGAATACTAGCGTGCATAATATTTTGACCAGCGGCTCGATTGATATTCATTCCTATATTAAAGCCATCAGGTTCAAATTCTGCTTTAATAATTTCTTGTACCTTGTTTACCATAAACCAGCAAGCAGATTGCTCTTTCAATGGTAGTTCAAAATAACTGCTAACATGACGTTTGGGAATAACCAAAACATGTCCTTTGCTTATTGGATAGCCATCAAAAATAGCATAAGCAGTTGCTGATTCAGTTAATAATTTTAGATTTTTATGAGGATTACAGAATATGCAATAGTTAGATGAATTTCGCTGATGATTATAGTGAACATATTCATATAGCTCCCGATGCTCATCTAAGCAAATTGAAGTAAAGGGAAGTTTTACAAGACACTGATAGGTAGGCTTTTTGTGGACATAATGTTCTCGAAACCCTTCTCTTTTGATATCCCTCCTTACAGCATAATAAGCTTTACCTCCTGGTTTCAACAAATGTGATATTTTCATAAGAACATTAGTTTGCTCCTCAGGAAATAAAACATTTAAAACATAAAAGCAAATTATGGTATCAAATTTAGTATCAGGATATTCTGGAAAATAATAAGGGTCATAGCCTGTGATATCACAACCTTTTTGGCGCAGTATCTTAACATCATTACCAAAGCCACAACCAAAGTCTAATATTTTGCCTTGGAGAAGGTTTTTATTTAATAAAAACTGTGCCGGAAATGATAGATAACTTCTTTCAATCGCAGTAAGATGGCTGAACTGATTTTTTTGCTGTTTCATAGAATTTTGGTGCAGATGTCCCAAAATTATTATTCCCAGCATCTCTTGAGGTTATGCGATGTCTACGATGGTCACTGAGCGGCTGGTGAGCGGCTTGCCCTGAACGTAGCCGTTCGCGTAGCGTCCCGTAAGGAAGGGAGTCGAACCATGCCGTACCCCTCCGGGAAAGCAAACTACGCAAAGCGTCTGTCTGCGACACGCTGCGTGTTTGCGTAGCATCCCGCAGGAAATGTAGAGAAGTGCGGGCTACGCCTACGCATCAGGGTCAATACCTAGCTCACGTAACTTAGCTGCTAATATATCAGCACGTTGGCGTTCTTGTTCAGCTCGTTGATGTTCCTGTTCAGCGCGTTGGCGTTCTTGTTGGGCTTGTTCGCTGCTCCACAACAGCAAATTTACTTCTGTATCCCACCAGCGTAGCCAATTCATGGTTTGGCATAATCTTTCACCTTGCCAAATTCCGAGAAATAACTCTAATTCAGGAATCCAAAAGCGTCCATTAGCGTCTGCTTGCTGCAAAGTATATTGTCCATTTTGCAAGCATCGTAGTTCTATGCTTGGTTCGTAAGGGTCGTAGGTTACGTAGGTTGGAACTTGGAGAATCTTTTCGTAATAATAGAGTTTACCGTAGGGCGGAGTTGAACGGACTGATAGTTCTCCCCCTTCTGTGTCTGAAAGAAATTCCATCACCACAGCCACAGCAGCACCTTCTAAATTTGGGGTATAGCTGCGACGAACTACATTTGTTCCTACAGACTGCACTTGAGGAACATAAAACCAGTCTGGGGCTTTGACAACGATTTTTTTGTTGACTGTGGCTACAAGACCAAAGTTAGAGCCAATCAGCATTTGAGGTTGGATGCGTCCTGTGCTTCCCAAAGCATCGGTAAGCGCAGCAGCGATCGCAGGTTGTTGAATATTTTCCACTGGATCGTCTGGTAAAATGAAGTCGGCTGGAAGTGCTTCCCAAGTAACAATTGGTTCTTTTTGGATGGGGTTAACTTGTAGAACCATAAAATTACTCCTAATATCCATGCACAGTATATTAGTTATTTTTAACAAATCTTTCAGCCAGCATCGCTCTTAAGCGAAAAACCCAGAAATCTGGAAAAATTTCTCTGACAGGTGTATATACTCGTAGTCAAGCACTTTGCAGGCGTGCAAAATAAGTTTTACCAAATCCCCCACTACCCAATACTTGGATAGGGCAATAGTGCCGCAATATTACCAGGGGAATGCCGCAGTTGGAGCAAAACTTTGTCTCTTCAGAACAGGGGGGATTGTGGCAAGAGGAGTTCAGGCAACATATCATACAGCGTGCATGTATGGACAGATGGATTTATTATTACCCAGCAAGCATTTACTGTCAGCTTTCAGTAGTGCGCTTCTCCTGAATACTAGGCGAAATTCCACGAGTAAATGGAGAGCGTCGCTAGTTGATAAATAGACGTTGCGTGAACGACTATCGCGCTTTTATTCAGATGTAAGGGCACAGCAATGCTGTGCCCTGACGATAGATGTGGTTGGAATAAATAAATGAAAACTGCTGTAAAGTTTTGATTACTCCTGGGTGAGCATATAGCCCACCCTTAATTGTTATTGCAATGCCTCAGCCGTCTTGTTTTTATCCAACTTAAGAATCAACACTCCCAAAGGTGGCAAACACAAATCCAGGGAATAAGGACGACTGTGCAAAGACCAATCATCTGTCCACTTACCACCTAAGTTGCCCATATTGCTGCCGCCATACTTACGCGCATCACTGTTGAACAACTCGGTATAAAATCCCTTTTGTGGTACACCGATGCGGTAGTGAGAATGGGGTTGTGGTGTAAAATTGCAAATCACGATCGCAAAATCATCAGAATCCTTGTCACGACGGATGAAGGAAACTACACTATGGCGATTGTCGCTACAGTCAATCCACTCAAACCCAGGTTCCGCAAAATCCTGGGTGTACAGAACTGGTTCAGAACGGTAGAGGTGGTTTAAATCTTTGAAAAACGTTTTTAACTGTTGGTGGGCTTCATGCTGCAATAAATGCCACTCCAAATCCGCCCAAGCATTCCACTCACTCCACTGCCCAAACTCCATGCTCATAAACATGGTCTTCTTGCCTGGGTGAGCAAACATATAGCTAAATAAACAACGGATATTAGCTAACTTCTGCCATGTATCCCCCGGCATTTTGCCGATGATATTGCTCTTGCCATGCACCACTTCATCGTGGGACAGAGCCAGCATGAAGTTCTCGCTGTGGTTGTACCACATACTAAAGGTGATATTGTTTTGGTGGAATTGGCGGAACCAAGGGTCCATGCTGAAGTAATCCAGCATATCGTGCATCCAGCCCATATTCCATTTCAAGTTAAAGCCTAGTCCACCTGTGTAGGTCGGCCAAGATACCATTGGCCAAGAAGTAGATTCTTCAGCAATTGACAGAATACCGGGGAAATAGCTAAAGATAATGTGATTTACCTGACGCAGAAAATCTGCTGCTTCTAAGTTTTCTCTGCCGCCGTACTGGTTGGGTAGCCATTCTCCTGGTTTACGGCAATAGTCGTTATAGAGCATTGAGGCAACAGCATCAACACGAATCCCATCAATGTGGTACTTGTCAAACCAGAAGAGGGCATTTGCTGCTAGGAAATTACTAACTTCATGACGACCGTAGTTGAACACCAAAGTACCCCATTCTTTGTGTTCGCCTTTGCGGGGGTCAGCGTGTTCGTACAGGTGGCTACCATCAAAGAAAGCTAAACCATGTCCATCTTTGGGGAAGTGACCAGGAACCCAATCTACAATTACCCCTATATCATTTTGGTGACATTTGTCAACAAAATACATGAAATCTTCGGGGCTGCCAAAACGGGAGGTGGGGGCATAGTACCCAGTTACTTGATAACCCCAAGAGCCATCAAAGGGATGCTCCGCAATGGGTAGCATTTCTATATGGGTGTATCCCAATTCTTTGACATAAGGAATGAGTCGGTCTGCTAGTTCCCGGTAAGTAAGGAAACGTGCGCCCGGCTTAAGTTCCGAAACGATAACTACCGGTTCAGCTTCACCATTTGGCAGTTTAGCAGGTTCAGCACTCGAAGCGTGTAACCAAGACCCTAAATGCACTTCATAAACTGAGACAGGCTGGGTGAGGGGGTCAGTGTGACGCCGCTTTTCCATCCAGCTTTCGTCATCCCAATTGTAAGAATCTAAATCAGTGACAATGGATGCGGTTTTGGGGCGGGGTTCTTGCTGGAAACCGTAGGGATCGGATTTTTCGTAAATGTGTCCTTCAAAATTTTTGATTTCATATTTGTAATGCTCTCCCACACCGATTTCAGGTATAAACAATTCCCAAACCCCGGTGGGGCCTTTACGCATCTGGTGTTTACGCCCATCCCAGAGGTTGAAGTCTCCCAGCAATGAAACGTTGCGAGCATTGGGTGCCCAAACTGCAAAATAAACGCCCTTAACGCCGCCTATTTCCGTGGGGTGCGCTCCCAGTTTTTCATATATTCGGTGATGGTTCCCTTCACTAAACAAATGCAAATCAAAGTCTGTCAAGTTGGGAGAACGGAAAGCGTAAGGGTCATAGGTGACTCGCTCATGTTCCCCTTCTTTAATCCGTAACTGGTAGTTTGCCAGTTCTGCGGTTTCAATAGTGCATTCAAAAAAGTGAGGATGATGCACTGTTTGCATTGGGTATTCTTTGCGTTGTTCAGGAAGAACAACCCATACTGCACTTGCATTTGGTAGATAGGCCCGCACAGCCCAGACAGTTTTGCCGTCTTGTTCTATGGGATGAGAACCTAATATTTCAAAGGGATCGTTATGCTGATTCCAAACGATGCTGTTAACCTGTTCAGGGGCGATCGTGGTCATGGACATGAAGCTACCTAAGTGATATAACGTGATTGACTAAAATCTACTTTTTTAATATCTATATATATTCTTTACATTTATTTGCAATTTTGTCGTCACCGTTATCGTACATCAGAATGGGGCATTGGGCATTGGGCATTGGGCATTGGGCATGGGGCATAGGGCATTGGGCATGGGGAAAGCTCTTGACTTTTTACCCTTGAGTAATTAATAATCAAAAATTTAAAAAGGGGAAAAACTGAAATAATGTTTTACGTAAGCGAAGCAAGAAAATCTGATCCCGAATGTTGGGGTCTAGTTTTGGGGGCGGAGCTTCTTGCAACTGCGCTTGTAATTGGATGTATTCGGCAGCAGTTAGCAATCTTCCATCAACAGGCGATCGCGCTTCTATGATAATCTTTGTCCGTAATATTTCTTCTGGTGTATCATCTGGTGGCGGTAATGCTATTACTGGCGATCGCCAATAACTACTTAACACAACTAAGGTTGCGGGAATCACAATTAAGCTCAGTAATTTTATTGCCTTTATCGCTTTAACTCTTCCCATCTCCTGAACTGCGCTCACAACGCAGGATGAAAATCTGTTTTTCCCATACTCCATGCCCAATTTTTAAACTAGATAAGCTATTACGCCTTTAAATTACACGATAACTCATGAGGTTTGTTGACTGCTGACAGTTAACAGTCAACACTAAAAAAATGTGCAAGTTAGATGGGTAGACAGCTTATGAGTTACAAATTTTCCCAATAAAAATCTGGCAATACCAGGGGAAATAACCAGGTCTCTTCTGATACGGAATAGACTACAGGGAATGCCCAAGAGCAATTGCCAGCGATCGCAATGAATTGTTTTGCCTCTGAAAACTCAGGATTCTAACCATTCCAAACACTAAATGAGGGAAGTACTTTGCCTACAAGACGGCTTAGATTTACAGCACTCAACTCCCTTCAACTTGGAATAAGGTTCGGTGTGGTGAGAATTTCAGACGGACACTTGGTTGAGGAGGTAATTCTCATCACCAGTGTCCTTTACTTGCTGCCCTACTTAGCTGATATTTGAGCAAACTCCAGTCCCTGATACAACAAAAGAAAAATATAGGTTTTTACCTGAACCTAATGTAATCCAAGCTATGTGGTGACGAGCGTTCTTGCTAAGTTGTTTTGGGCATAATTCAACTAGAGCTGATTGATGCCTTATTTAGGAGTAGCTGCGGGAGTAACTGCGGGAGTAACCGCAGGAGTAGCAGCAGGAGCATCAGTTGGTTCACCAGCAGCTGGAGTAGTAGTACCAGCACCGCCACCACCGCCTTCACAGGCTCCGATAATTGTAGCCAGACTTAAGATTACAGCTAAACCAAAGATTTTTGTTTTCATAACTCCTCTTTCACCAATTGTGGCTAGAACAATTTTTCACCTGTTGAATACGATACCGTATTTATTGCTTTTTTTTAATGCTACGAGATTACATCCTTAAAAAAACAATCCTTTGGGGTATTCTTTTTCGGATTAGGTATCATACAGCCATTGATTAGTTTCTCTTAACTCAGGAGTAAAACGGAAATTACCAAATTTTCTAGCAAGCCGAGCTATCATAGCAAAAAATTTTATTTTTTACTGGAGTATTGCACCTTGCTGCCCCGTGTTGCCATACTTTAGGTGCAATATCTAAAAGGCAAGCTGTCTAGTTGCTAATCGCTGATTGCAAGATTGCAATATCTAGAGGATGCACACATTGCTACAGCTACCTATCAGAAGAGTTAAAAGGGTGTAGTCTGTTATGTGTGCTTGTTCCACAGAAATCGATTTCAACCTAAGCAAAAACAGACAATTAAGACAATCAATCTAAAGTACAGTATTTTTCATCTCAAAAAATTTATGGTAGTTGCTCGTAAATCAGCTGTTGCTAAAAGGGGAACTTGGTTCCGGCGAGATTCTATCCTTTCTTTCGGGAGGCGACGTTCTGCACGTCTGGAGTCCGCTACTACACCGACTGCCCAAGCTGCACCAGTATCCTCTCAAAGACGACAGCGCTCCTCAAAAAATCTAGCAGTTTCTCCCACAAATGAGGCAGTTATACCCAAGTCCGTAAAACAGTTGGGTAGACAACAAGTAGCAAATCTTAATGAGCAGTCGAGTGCAAACCAGAAGACTCCGGGAGTAGGTTTTCTTCGCCTTCCCATAATGCCTAATTCTGGAGGGGTACCTTTGTGGTTGCTGCGTTTGTACACCTTTCACCGTTATTCGACAGTTTTGACATTCTTGGTAGTAGCATCGACACTTGCTGTTTATGGTTGGACAGTATATTCTCAAGAGCTTTGGAGTAAGTCATATCGCAGGCTGCAAAACCTCCAACGTCATGAGCGGCTGTTGACTACAACCAACGCGACGCTGATAAATAAAATGGCTAAGGACGCAGAAAAATCAACAGCAAATCTGATATTGCCGACTCCTCAAGGGATGATTTTCTTGCCTCCAGCATCTCATAGTTCTAAGCCAGCATCGTCTAACACAAAGCCAAATTCTGAAACACAACAGCAAACACTCTCGCCACTTGGATATTAATTCCTAAGAGTCATTAGTCATTTGTCATTTGTCATTGGGACTCAGACTTGTGGCAAATGACAAATGACTAATGACAAAGGACGAACTCAATGCAAAAATCACCAAGCAAAACAAAATTCAGAAAGTTTCGGAATCCAGCCTTTAACAGGCGACAGAAGGGTTCTAAACGAGGGTTTTTGGGGACACTTGCTTCTAGTATCCAAAACCAAACATCCAACACCAAGTCCCGACTGTTTATAGTATGGGGCGTATTAATGACAGCAGGGTTGGGGTTGGGTGTCAATTTGTATAACCTACAAATTGTCAAGGGACCAAAGTTAACCAAGCAGGCACGAAACCAGCAAATGGTTAATTTGCGACCTTTTATGCCCCGTCGCCCGGTGGTAGATCGCAATAGTAATCTGTTGGCGATTGACCGTCCCGTATATACTTTGTACGCTCATCCCAAGCTGTTTGAGAAGTCTAATGAAGAGATAGCAGAGCGACTTGCCCCAATATTGGCAAAAGATACTGCTGACTTGGTGAAAACTTTTCAAAGCAAAAAAAGCGGAATTATACTTGATCCAGCCCTACCGGAAGAAATTATCGATCGCGTGACTTCTTTGCGCTTAAATGGCTTGGAGTTAATTCAAAAATACTCCCGATTTTATCCCCCAGACGATTTAGTTTCTGATGTAGTAGGCTACGTGAATATTGACCGTCGTGGTCAAGCAGGTGTGGAATACTCTCAAGAGAAGTTGCTAGAACGTCCTGTGCAAACGGTGCGGCTCAGTCGTGATGGTAATGGAATGCTGATGCCGAATCATGCGCCCGAAGGTTTTTTACATTTTGATGATTTGCGACTGCAACTCACTATTGATAGCCGTCTGCAACGGATTGCCCGTGTTGCGCTCAAACAACAGATGGAAAAGTTTGACGCCAAACGCGGAGCGGTAATTGTAATGGATGCGTTGGATGGTTCTTTACTCGCCCTAGTTTCTCAGCCTACTTATAACCCTAATGAATACGCTAAAGCTAATATCGCGTTATTTAAAAACTGGACGGTGGCGGATCTTTATGAACCAGGATCAACTTTTAAGCCTTTGAATGTGGCGATCGCTCTGGAAAATGGCGTCATCAAAGCAGATGATATATTTAATGACTCTGGTAATATTCGAGTAGCTAATTACACCATCAAAAATGCGATGAATAATGGTAATGGGCGAATCAGCATCGCTCAGATTTTGCAATATTCCAGCAACATTGGCATGGTGCAAATTATCCAACGCTTAAAGCCTTCAATCTACTACAACTGGCTAGAACGCTTGGGGCTAGGACAAAAAGTTGATACAGATTTACCTTTTGAAGTTGGCGGTCGCCTCAAAAGTCAAGAAGAATTTATCGCTTCACCAATTGAACCAGCTACTACTTCCTTTGGGCAAGGCTTTTCTATGACACCGTTACAGCTAGTGCAAATGCACGGTGCTTTAGCTAATGGCGGTAAGTTGGTAACACCTCATGTAGTGCGGGGGTTAATTGATACCAAAGGGCAGATGCATGATTCACCCACTCGCACCATCCCACGCCAAATTTTTTCAGCCGCAACAGCCCAAAAGGTTGTGGAAATGATGGAAACTGTTGTTGATGAAGGCAGCGGTAAGCCGTCACAAATTCCGGGGTATCGCATTGCTGGTAAAACTGGTACAGCCCAAAAAGCTAGTCCTAATGGTGGCTATATCAAGGGTGCTAGAATGACCAGCTTCGTGGCCATTTTGCCAGTGGAATCTCCTCGGTATGTAGTGTTTGCACTAGTGGATGAGCCAAAAGGAGAAAGCGCCTATGGTTCTACTGTCGCCGCCCCAATTGTGAAGTCGGTAATCGAAGCACTAAT
>NZ_JAYGHD010000331.1:0-27056 GCF_034932245.1 Nostoc sp. UHCC 0251 | reverse complement strand
ATTTTCAACCGACTCTGCATTTATATTATGCAGCTTAAATGCCGATTAGCTTACCACAACTGCGCTGTTGATGATTCCTTTGAGCGCAAGGAAGAGGATGAAACTAATCCTCGGCGCATTGCACTGGAGATAATTATCAAGCAATTTCCTCAGCATCCCCAGACTTTATCACTGTTGCGCGACAGAGCAGAGAATGACCCAGATGAGCAAGTGCGGGAATTTGCTCAGAAGAAGTTAAAGCAGTGGGAAGGGTAAATGTAAGCTGAGTATATGCCTAAGAAAATCAGAGAACTCAAAAGCTTGTTGCTGCAAGCAGGATTTACTTATAAACCTGCAAAAGGTAGCCACAGTAAATGGATACATCCGCAATTGCCTAAAGCTATCATTATTGCTGGCAAAGATGGTAGCGATGCCAAACCTTATTTAGAAAAACAAGTCAATGAAGCACTAGAAGAACTAAATAAAATGAAAGAAGACGAGGAGACAGAAGAATGAAATATACAATCGTGATTCAATGGTCAGAGGCAGACCAATGTTATGTGGTTTTGCTACCTGAGTTTACGGATATAATGCAGCCTTGCACTCACGGAGAGACTTACGAAGAAGCTCTTAAAAATGCTCAAGAAGTTTTAGAAATGCTGATTGAATCATCTTTGGCTAATGGTGAAACTCTACCAGAGCCTAAAACACTAGGAAAGTCTTTGGAAGTTGCATAGATAAGCAAGAGAAAAAGAATGAATTCTCACTACACAATAATTATTCAGTGGTCTGATGAAAATGATTGTTTTGTTGTCAGTCTTCCTGAATGGCGAGAATTTTGTCACACTCACGGAGATACTTATGAAGAAGCTTTGAAAAATGCTCAAGAAGTTTTAGAAATGCTGGTTGAATCATCTTTGGCTGATGGTGAACCTCTACCGGAGCCAAAAACATTAGGAAAGTCTTTTTTAGTATTACCAAAGTCGCGTAATTGAATAAGCATCAAATACTGTATCCACACTAATAATTGGAATTTTTTCTACCATTGCTTGGGCAATTAAAATTCTATCAAAGGGATCACGATGTTGTAAGGGTAGAGTAGTAATTACATCAATATGGTCGAGATTGATATTGAGTAAATTAAAATCATTCAATGCTAGTTTTTGCTCGATAAAAGTCTTGATTGGTGAACTGAATTTTAGTTTACCAATGCTTTGTTTAATTGACATTTCCCACACGCTAACAATGCTGATGAGCTTTTCATTATTCTCATTTTCTATTAATAGTCTCATCTTGTCACTAAAATTTTCATTTCCTTGGAAAAACCAAATCAAAGTATGAGTATCTAATAACACCTGCATTACATATAATCCTGGAACTCTTCTAATGGTTCATCAAAATCATCCGATATTGTAATCAAATCTTTGGCACTACCAAATAATGGAGAGCGTTTTTTTTCTGGAATCACCGGAGTTAGCTTAACCATCGGCTGTTCATCTTTGGTAATAATAATTTCCTCGCCATTGATTGCTGCTGCGATTAATTCATGTAAGTGTTGTGATGCCGCGTCAATCGTAATGTGTTGCATAACTATCACCATTTAATTAATTATTTTACAGCAATTTTCACAAGTCCACGCTTCGAGTAAACTGTTCAATACGATTGGGAGTGTGTTCAATTTCGGTAAAAAATACGTCTCCCATCTCGTGGCTGATATTGTTAACCATACTTTTTCAGATTTAGTAGCAGGTTATTTTTATTATAAAAGTGGTGTTGTAAATCAGTAAAATTAAATTAAAAGAGGTAATCTCATGACTACATCTGTAAATACTACCAAAGTCTACGACGAAATTATAGAGTTTATTGCTGCTGGCACCACTCCCCAAAGCGTTATCGATTTCAAACTCTCGGATGCAGCCTAGCTTTTGTAAACAATAGTGTCAGTGCTGCTCAATCTAACCGCGAAATTCTTCCAGTCACTTTTGACGTTGAAGAACTTGTCCGGGATTATCAATTAGCTGCTACGCTTACCGAACTTTTAATCTCAGTGCAGCAACTCGCCGAACAGGTAGATGATACTTTAATGGCAGTCGGTAGTGAAGCTATGACTAGCAGTTTGACTGTTTATGATTATGTAAAGACAGCATCGAAAAAGACTCCAGGCTTAAAAACCGTCGCTGAACAGTTGGGCGAACGTTTTAAAGCTATCAAAGGTAGACCGACAAAAGCTGTGTCTGGTTCTTGATAAATTACAGCAATTTTTATACACGTAATTGTAGGGGCACAATATATTGTGCCCCTACGTATGTGGTCTATTCAATTGAAAACCACTGCAATACTCGTTAAAGAGTCTTTGAACTCCATTAAAGAGTCTTTGAACTCCATTAATTGACTCAGAAGAAATTATAGAGCTTCTCTGTTTGCAATACAGACCTAACCCCCAGCCCCTCTTCCCTACAAGGGAAGGGGAGTAAAATTCAAAGCCTCTCTCGTTTTAGGAGAGAGGTTTGGAGAGAGGTCAAAGTGTATTGCATCAAAATGAGAACCGCTATATTTGGTTTTGTTGATTTCTAGCCAGTTGTAGAGCGGGAACTGAACTCTGGTGAGCGCTGTATCATTTATGTAGAGCATTTCTACAGCACTCACTTGACAACTGGCATAGCTGGGACACCAGAAGCGGAAAGTTTTACCTTATCCCCCGTACAACTTCTTTACTGTCCCTTTGTGTTGATATCTCCATTTAAACTGCAACTCGAAGTCATGAAATGCCAAATTGCCGAAATAGCTCAGGGCGGTATCTCATCCCCATATTCTTTTCGTGGAACAGCTAATCTTCACCTAAGATTTCCCACCACACGCCACTCCATCACTCCAATAGCCCTTTATCCCATCGTTGACTAATGCTGTGATACCTGAAGTTACAGAGGTGTCACAGAAGGCTCTTGCACCCTATCGTTAACAGTTTTTGGTTCTACAAAAGCTTCCCGGCCTGTAATCAATCTAGAGCGACGATTACGAGTGATATAATTCCATGCCCACTGAAATACTACTAGTAATTTAGTGTCAAACTCGATTAAGAAGTAGATGTGAACTAATAGCCAAAATGCCCAAGCAATGAAACCTGTGAGTTTGATTAAGCTTAAATCTACAACAGCTAAATTTTGCCCAATCATCGCCAAACTACCCACATCGTTGTAATGAAATTGTGGCAAAGTCTTACCTTGAAGCCGTCGTCGAATTAGTTTACCTACATACTCTCCTTGTTGTTTAGCTACGGGTGCAACACCAGGTAAAGGTTTAGCATCTTGATGGGAGAAGTTGGCTAAATCTCCAATTACGAAAATGTTGTCATAACCTTCGATAGACAAGTCAGGTTCTACAATGACACGCCCAGAGAAATCGCGCTCTACACCTGTAGTTTCTGCTAAGACTTTCCCCATTGGGGAACCTTGAACACCTGCTGCCCACAATATAGTTTTTGAGGCAATTTCTGTAAATTCATTGTCTTGCTTGAAAGTAACAATATCACCTTCAATATTTGTCACTCTGGTGTGAGTGTGGAGTTCTACACCCAACGTTTGCAAAGATACTGCTGCTGATGCCGATAATTCTGGAACCATGTGTGGGAGGATGCGAGGGCCCCCTTGTAATAGTAAAATTTTCGTTTCTGAAGTGTCGATGCTGCGGAAATCTTCTTTGAGAGTTTTGTATGCCAATTCTGCGATCGCACCTGCTAATTCTACACCAGTCGGGCCACCCCCCACAATCACAAAACTCAACCAAGCGCGGCGTTTTTCGGGATCAGTTTCTTTTTCTGCTGCTTCAAATGCGCCAAATATCCGGCGACGCATTTCTATCGCATCTTCCACAGTTTTCAAGCCGGGAGCAACTTTTTCCCAGTGATCTTTACCAAAATAGGAATGGTTCGCACCTGTGGCAACAATTAATGTATCATAAGGTACTACTTCATCACCCAAAATAACTTGTTGCGCTTTTGGATCAATTTCATTTACTTCTCCCAACAACACCTTTGTATTCTTGCTTTTCTTAAATACAGATCGCAATGGTGCGGAAATATCAGAAGGTGATAGCGTACCTGTGGCAACTTGATATAAAAGCGGCTGAAATAGGTGAAAGTTGCGTTTATCAATGAGAGTAACATTTACATTCGCTGCATTCAGACCCTTTGCTGCATATAGTCCACCAAAACCACCACCAATGATAACAACCTGATGTGGTGCATTCTTATTAATTCCAACTGCCATAAGAAATATGCCCTTGTGTTAAGAAGCTGTAACTATTCTTAACAAAGATGTAACAGCATTATGATAGAGGTTGCTGTTTATTTAGAACAATTGAAAAAATACTAAAAGTAGCCAAAGTTAGTTCTTAGCCCACAGTTTCAGATTGTTCTCAGAAAAGATTTGGCCCACTTCACCAATTAGGTAGGTACATTTGTCCATTCTATAATTTGCTGCACAAGGAAAAACCCTGTTGTTTTACTGGAGTGATTCAGTAATCAAATCAGATTCCTATATTTGCGCTTATTGAAATGCTTTCCTTCAACACATCTATATAATAAGATATTCTCTATGAGCTATAACTATATTTTGAAACGTATACATACATACAGACAGGAAATCCTAAGAGAAAATAAAGAAACCTGTCATTCGCCTATCCAAATAATAAGATACTAATAGTAATAGGAGATACAGAATATTGATTTGTAGCCTCATCTAAATCACCTTTGAGTGCATCTGAGTACAGCTTAATATATTGCAAAATATCTTGATGAAATGTTTGCAAAAGCTTACAGGTAAAGTTTCTTGTAGCGAGCACAGAAATTCTTTAACCCTGCCCCAAAAATACTAGTACCCCTATCATTAAATACTAGCGCCCCTAACCCAAGAGAAATTTTAAGTTTATCTTGAGTCGGGGTTTTGGCGTATGAGTACAACCTTAATCAATCCAATAAATCCAATCAGCATTGAGTTTTGTATCGAGTTGTAAGTCACCTGATATAAGCATAAAAATAGCAGATGACTCTTTTACCAGATAGACATTACCGATGCAACAGTCTTTAGACAGTATTAGCGATACCCCAAGTACCAAAACGCAGGATTCTGCCCATACATCCATGCTGAAAAATCTCCTCTCTGGCGTTTTTTTTGAGCCATTATTGAGTGATTTTCGCATTATTTTTGAGCGCGACCCAGCAGCACGTAATTGGTTAGAAGTGGTGTTTTGCTACCCTGGATTGCACGCACTCTGTTTGCATCGTCTTGCTCACTGGTTACATTGTCGAAGAGTCGGTTTTATCCCCCGCTTAATTTCTCACTTAGGGCGATTTTTGACCGGAATTGAAATTCACCCAGGCGCAGAAATTGGTCAGGGCGTGTTTATCGACCACGGAATGGGTGTTGTCATTGGCGAAACTGCGATCGTGGGCGACTATACACTGATTTACCAAGGCGTCACCCTTGGCGGAACTGGTAAAGAAACTGGTAAGCGTCATCCCACAGTGGGCCAAAATGCAGTGATCGGGGCGGGTGCGAAAGTTTTGGGTAATCTGCAAATTGGCGATCGCGTCCGTATTGGTGCAGGTTCCATTGTCTTGCGGAATATCCCCAGCGATTGCACAGTTGTGGGAGTTCCCGGTCGAATTATTTCTCGGAATCAAAGCGCCAACCTTTCTCCTTTAGAACATGGAAAGCTGCCCGATGTGGAAGCAACCGTGATTCGTTCTTTGCTCTCGCGCATTGAGCAACTCGAAAAACAACTGCAAACTTTAAGCGTTAAGAGTCATTAGTCATTGGTCATTGGTCATTTGCAAATGACAAAGGACAAAGGACAAAGGACAACTGACAAATGACAACTGACAAAGGACAAAGGACAAATGACAAATCACGTTTTGCAGATTCCTTTGAGCGATCGCTGGCGAATCTATTACCGATTGCAAGAGTTAAAAATTAAGAGTTCCTGTCCCCCCGATGGTTCTTTACGAGTGCAAGTGAACAATTTACTAGAAGCGATCTTAATTCGCAGTATAGTGATGCAATTTCTTGCTTCTCGTCACGAATTATTAGATTGGTTAGAGCGTTGCTGGCATTACAGTGATGAGTCATGAGTACAAATGAAAAGTTTTTCATACCCCACTCCCCACTCCCCACTCCCTACTCCCCTCTTTGTTCATAGATGCACAAAGCTCGAATAGGTTTAGAAGTTGAAGTTACTGTAAGCTAGCAGAATTTGTTGCAGACTGAGGGAGATTAACCGAGTTTTAGATTTTATCCAGTCTACTAAATCTGAAATTTTCCTGACATATAGCAACAATTAAAAAGGCGAAATTACCAAACAAGACTGAGGAATTATGATTTTTAATTCTTTTCCCAAATTAAGAAGTTGAAAGTTCAATCAATTATGGCGACTCGTAACAGAGATATAAAACTCCTCAATTTTTTGCACAACGAACTTGAACTTTCAAATGCGGATATTGCTGTAGCTCTGCGACACCGTGAGTTAGAAAATGGGCCACTACCGATGCTCCTCTGGCAGTATGGTTTAGTTGACTTGGAGCAGCTAGGAAAGATTTTTGATTGGCTAGCAGAACAAAGTTAGCTTATTTGTACCCTTCAGCTTTGAGTACCATTACCTGCCTAAATTACACACCAATGTACTAAAAAAATGAGGTTACGAAGATGATTGCATCCTTAATTGCTGGATTCTGTGTATTACTTTGTTCAGGATTTGCTAATAGTTATATTAGCTCATTGCTACTCGAAGATATTTCAACTGACATCGGTAAAAACGATTAGTAAATTATACATTGATTTAGTTCCCTGCCATACAGATGTGATGCTAATAATGGGGCAATAATTAAGGATCATGTATCCTACATTATGAATTGTGATATTTTTAGCATTTACCATCGCTGGGAATTGTAGAGGGAAAGGATATTAAGAATACTTCCAAGAGAGGGATATTTGCAATGAATCAAATCATAATTAATGACACTACATTACGTGATGGTGAACAAGCAGCAGGTGTTGCTTTTAACTTAGAAGAAAAAGTAGCGATCGCTAAGTTTCTTGATGCCATTGGTATCCCGGAATTAGAAGTCGGTATACCAGCAATGGGTGACGAAGAAACGCGTGCGATCGCCGCAATTTCTGACTTGGGTTTACAAGCAAAACTCCTGGGCTGGAACCGTGCTGTCATCTCAGATATTAAGGCTTCTATTGCTTGCGGTCTGAACCGGGTGCATATTGCCATTCCCGTCTCTGGTATCCAAATCGCCGCCAAATTCCACGGTCAGTGGCGAGTAAGTTTGCAAAAACTTAAAGACTGTATCAGCTTCGCCGTTGATCAAGGTCTTTGGGTAGCAGTCGGTGGAGAAGATTCTTCCAGGGCTGATGAAAACTTCCTTTTAGATGTAGCACTTTATGCCCAAGAATGGGGTGCATCCCGGTTCCGCTTCTGCGACACCGTAGGAGTTCTCGACCCTTTCACCACCTACAACAAGGTCAAACGGCTGGTTTCAGCTTTGATGATTCCCCTAGAAATCCACACCCACAATGATTTTGGTCTGGCAACAGCCAACGCCCTTGCGGGTATCAAAGCCGGAGCTTTGTCAGTGAATACCACAGTCAACGGATTAGGTGAAAGGGCGGGCAATGCAGCTTTAGAAGAAGTTGTCATGGCGATTAAACGCATCTACGGCGTTGATTTAGGCATCGACACTCCCAGTTTGCTGGAACTGTCTCAACTAGTTGCAGCCGCATCAGGAGCTAGCGTACCACCCTGGAAAGCGATCGTTGGCGAAAATACTTTTGCTCACGAATCTGGTATTCATGCTCACGGAGTACTACAAAACCCAATTACCTATGAACCATTTGCACCCGAAGAAGTGGGTTGGGAACGGCGTTTAGTAGTAGGTAAACATTCTGGACGGCATTTGGTTGCTAACTTGTTAGAACAACATGGAATTTTCTTGAATTCCCAAGAAACCCAGTCTGTTTTAGACGCAGTGCGCCATCAATCGGTACAGAAAAAACGCAGCCTGACGACAGAAGAACTATTGAATTTGGTCAGAGAACAGAGGTACTCTCATGCAACGCGATGAATTAGAACTAAACTTGCCACCTGCTTTTGAGATTGGTGAAAAAGTCAGAGTTCGGAAACTGCTCAAAAACGATGGTACCTTTCCTGGTAAAGAAGTCGGGCAAGTTTTAGTGAACAAAGGAGATATCGGCTACATAGCGAGTATAGGCACATATTTGCAGACTTCCTATATCTATGCTGTGCATTTCTTGGAAACAGGATTCGTCGTCGGCTGTAAGAAAAAAGAACTAGAATCGGTTGAGGAATCTCATGAAAGTAATGCTACGGATGAATGATGCCGGCACTTTAGTAGTTTACGTTGCTAAAAAAGACCTGGAAGAAGAAGTCGTCAAACAAACCGATGGAAATGATGGCAAGATTCTCACCCTAGCAAATGGTTGGGAATTAGAATTCCGTGATTTGCCAGATACAGCAAATTTACCTCAAACTGTAGAAGCTAAACGCCTCGCTTAAAAAAACGGGGAGTAGGTTTCTCAGATATTGCACCAGTTCCCACAACCGCCTCAGAATGAATTCTAAGGCTAATAGCTAAAGTCTTCTAAAGAAGACTAAGTAAGGTTTTTAGTCCACTTTAGTGGAGTTAAGCTATTAGCCAATAAATAAATTTATTGGCGGGAGATGGAGCAGGTGCAAGATTTAATGAGTAGGAATTTATTAGTTATAAGTTTTAACTACTAACTTATAACTCTTAGCTAATTACTAACCAGTAATCACTAACTTTTTATCAATCATGGGTAACAAGTATTTGACGTTATCAGAATTGAACCTTGAGGGACAGTTACTAGGTTTTGTTGGTGGTGAACCAGGAAAATATAAATACTTGCAATTGGCAGTTCCATCTGGAGATGTGGAAATTAAACTGCCTAAAGAGTTGCGTCGGTTACTAAGTTCATCCTTAGTTCCTGGTCAGAAAATTCGCGTTTGTGGTCATAGTAAAATAGACTCACGCACAAGTAAAATAAAAATCAAAGCCTATCGGGTGACACCAATTGATGCGTGTCCAAAGCAAGATTTACCACCTCAACCAAAAGCGAGGATTATGGTATGTCAAAAGTCTGGTTGCTTGAAACGTGGTGGTAAAGGGTTATTATCAGATTTAGAAAAAACTTTGTGCGATCGCGGTTTGTTAGACAAAGTTACTATTGAATATACTGGTTGCCAAAAATGCTGTGGTAGCGCCCCCAACTGTGTTTTGCAGCTTGGTAAAAAGAAATACAAGAATATTCATCCTGATGCGATCGCAACTTTGCTAGAAAGTCACTTAACTTAAGATTTATAAGCCTTTCTAGCTATTCTTAAAATAATACATAACTTTGTAGGGGTAAAATTTTACCCCTATTTTTGTTGGTATACTATAGCACCCTTGTCAAACTGCGATCGGCTAAGTTATAACTGCTGCACTGCTAGTAATACTCAATACAAACAGAACTTATAAAAACCTGCCCTGGCGAATGGAATTCGCGGCTATACAGACAAAACCCACCTCTGTGGGTTTCAAATTCTTAGAGTCCGCGTAGGCGGACTTTGTTTGTGTAGCCGCGATTTCTAATCGCCCGGTATATTTGCTTTTTTAGAATTACCTTAACTACTTAAAAATAAATGTCTTTGTTTACTAATTTACTCAATCTGCATTCAGGAAACAAACCGCGTGAAGATTTTTTTACTGAGATTGTTGCTTATTTTTTGTCCCTGAATAATGATATTTTGCTTGATTGGCTAAAACATCACTCAATCATTAGTGATGATAATTATTCCAGCATCAAGATTTCAACCCAACAAGAACATCAAGCACTGGCGATCCATACTGAGGATAGTAGACTTGATATTGTGGTTGAACTTTCAACTGGTTTAAATACAGATGTAATATTTATTGAATCAAAAATTGGCGCGAAGGATGGAAATAATGCTTTAAAAAAATATGCTGATATTTTGAGTAATTTACCAAATGTCAGACATCGAATTTTAATTTACATTACCCGTGATTATGACCCAAAAGAAGAAATCAAAACTCCAGCATTTAATTTAGAGCCAAAAGTAAGTTTTTATCAATTGAGGTGGCATCAATTTTATGCCCGCTTACAACAACACACGACTGATATCTTAGCCCAAGAAATATTAATTTTCATGAGGAAAAATGGAATGTCTCACACTAATCAATTTTCATCGGTTGACTTATTGACAATGGTGAATTACAACAAAACTCTCAATCTCATGGAATCAACTCTCGGTGAAGAAGTACAACGCGAATTCAAGCTAGCTTTTGGAGGTGTTATCAACGGTGCAGCAAGTAGGACTCAATGGAAATGGTCTAGTAGATATATTATCTATACTAGGTTTTCAGGCAATAATTTCTGGTGTGGTCTTGGATACTTTAATTTAAATCCAGACAGTTCCACTGAATATCCATATCTAGGTATATGTTTAGAGGTTTCTTCTGGTTTTGTAGAACGCCCAAAAATTATTGAATCCATGCAGAACGTAATTAACGATAAACCCAATATATGGACTCCTGAGAACTTAACTATTTTGCCAGCATGGTCAGCTATATTTTATCGAAAAAGCCTACAAGAATTTTTATCTGAAAAAGACCAGCTATCTGCTATTAAATTATTTTTCCAAGAGTCAATAAAGGAATTAAAAACGGTTCAGGAACAATATTTTGATTTTCCTTGGAAGGGTGTAAGTATAGAAGCAACTACAGAAGGTGATAAAGAAGAATACCCAGACACCTCATTATCTTCTATCGCATGACTTTAATCAGTTACAGCTATATTAAGATAAAAATAACTCTGCATTCTCGTAGCTGTTATGAGCCTTACCACTGCTAAACGCTTTACTATAGCTGAATACCACCGTCTAGCTGAACTCGGCTTCTTTGAGGAGAATGACCGAGTTGAGCTAATTAAGGGTGAAATAATCCAGATGGCAGCAAAAGGTACACCGCATTCTGTTTGCAGCACCCGCTTATATCGGGAGTTGTTCAAGCTGATTCTAGAAGAGGCGATTCTTCGAGGACAAGAACCAATTATTATACCTGATGACAGCGAACCAGAACCCGATCTAGTTATTGTGCGAAATCGTCCTGATGACTATTTAGAAGCTCATCCTAGCCCATCTGATGTATTGTTGGTAATTGAAATTTCTAATTCTACTTTGAAATATGACCAAGATGTAAAATTATCTATTTATGCAGAAGCTGGTATTTCCGACTATTGGATATTTAATTTAGTAGATAATTATCTAGAATCTTACAGCGAACCTTATAAAGATTTACAAGGTAAATATGGTTATCGCCGCAAGTTAATTTTTCTGCAAAATGAATCAGTTAGTTTGCCATATTTTCCTGATTTAGTTCTGGATTTATCTAAAGTATTTCCAGGTTAATATATGAGAGGTGATGTCTAATGACAAGAAAACATTTGTATCAAGAATAATCATTCTTCAAATGTTGATACAGTGCGAATAGGTTCTCTAGGAATTTCTGGTAATTCAAAGTCTCCCAAATTTGCAAAACGCTGCTCAATCATATTAGCTAAGTTTAAGGAATGTTCATGATTTTCTGTTAGAGCCATACGAATAATTTCTCTGGCTTCTTCTTCAAGGGAACGACCATGTTTTTCGGCTCGTTTTTGTAGACGATACTTGATGTCATTATCAAGGTTAGATATAGTAATATTGTTCATAATTAACTCCTAATCTTATTTTTCAAATTAATCCTTCCAGCGCGTGTTGTAAATCATTGGTTACATCAGCAACCGCTTGTCTAGCACCCAACCGATTTTCCTTATATGCTGGGTAATGCTCAGAAATAGATATGGGTTCACCTATAGTAATTTTGACCTTTTGCTTACCCAATTGCGGACGCTGTGCAGATTTATTTCCTTTAATCTTATCAATCATCTTCCATAAAATTAAAGTCGTCTCAGCAAACCTTTCTACTGTTGGATTTTCACGAATGTAATTACCAGAAACAGCCACAAAACTTTCTACTAAACGCATGTGCCACATCCGTGCATTCGCTTCTTCGGCAACGCGATCGCCTAAAGCTTTCTCTACAGCAGATACTCCTTTTATATCCTTAAATTCTTCTCTAAATATATAATTCCAACCCGCTTGTTCTACCCGTCGGCAACGATCGCTCAAATTACCTTTTGACTGTAAATCAAAATACTGTTCTGATATTTGTATTGCCGCATTTAACAAAGCTTGCAAACGAACTGCTAGTGCTTCATTTCTATCTTCAATTTCTGCTACTACTGTTTTGGCATCTGGCAGCTTTAGATGATAAAACCGCGTGTAAAATTTTTCCATCAGTGAAAGTAAATGTTCTGCCAAGGTTAACAACCGAGGATAAAGCGAATCTATAGAAGCATTTTCTGATGGATTCACAGGTAAACCACTAGCCCCTTCCATTTCACTTAAAAGATTTGCGATCGCACCCCAAGGAGCATCAACATAACTATATTTAATCCCAACTGGTACAATTAGAACCTGTTGGTCGTGTCCAGCTTTGTGCAAATCTTCAGCACACCAAAAGCCTAATTGGGCAATTCCGGGTTCCAAGGGGCTAATATTCTCCGATAAACCATTGGTTGCACCCTCTGGCGCAGCAGCCATCGGAAATTTCCCATTGGCAAACAAGTCACGCGCCGAACGTAACCCCGTCCAGTCAGCCTTACCTCGCTGAATCGGAGTCCCACCTAAACGAGAAGCAATCCAGCCGACGTAGGAACCTGCCCATAGAGGAATGCCGCGATCGTAGATAAAATGAGCGTGAATCGGAAGTTGTAGCGCTGTACCTTGCGATCGTGCTACCTTTGGCACGAGTTGAGACAGCAAGTAGGCTAAACAAAATGGATCGTCTGTTTTAGGATGGCGAAATGCCAGCATAAAACGGATCTTACCCTCCTGAAACTGGCGATAAAGATCCACCAGCACCTCTACGTTGTCTGCTTCAATTTGGGTAATGGGTGTTTGCCAGTTTATCCAACTGGGTAGCAACAGCTGAACAACTCGTAGAACTAAGGGGTTAAACGCCGGAGGAATAAATTCTAAGGGTGGCTGTGCTTGATAAATTACATTTGCCAAGGTGGTTTTCTCCTAAAGGGAATGGGGAGTGGGGAGTAGGGAATGGGGAATGAGGAAGATGAGGGAGAATAATCAATGCCCTATGCTTACAAGTAAAAATGAAAAAGAAATAACGCTGTGTACTTTGTACTTCATCCTTAATACTTCATACTTTAGTTGACATAGAAATTAGCGATCAAAGAAAGGCTATAAACGATGCGACTGTCACAAATGTTATTCGTTACACTCCGGGATGATCCAGCTGATGCTGAGATTCCCAGCCATAAATTATTACTCCGTGCAGGTTACATTCGTCGCATCGGTAGTGGTATCTACGCTTATCTGCCGCTGATGTGGCGGGTATTGCAAAAAGTTTCCCAAATTGTGCGAGAAGAAATGAACGCTACAGGCGCACAAGAATGCCTTTTACCACAATTACAACCTGCTGATTTATGGAAGGAATCGGGACGCTGGGACACTTACACCAAAGCTGAGGGGATCATGTTTTCCCTAATTGACCGCCGTGAGCAACAATTAGGATTAGGCCCAACTCATGAAGAAGTAATCACAGCGATCGCTCGTGATATGATTCGCTCGTATCGCCAACTACCGCTACATCTCTACCAAATTCAAACCAAGTTCCGCGACGAAATTCGTCCCCGCTTTGGTTTGATGCGCGGACGGGAATTTATCATGAAGGACGGCTACTCCTTCCATGCCGACGAAGACAGCCTCAAAGAAACTTATCAGGATATGTATAAAGCGTATAGCAATATACTACGGCGTTCTGGTTTAGCTTTTCGGGCAGTAGAGGCTGATTCTGGTGCAATTGGTGGTTCTGGTTCCACAGAATTTATGGTGCTGGCGGAAGCCGGTGAAGACGAAGTTCTCTACACTGAGGATGGTAAATACGCCGCTAACGTAGAAAAGGCTGTTTCTTTACCAATTGACGCGGAAATCTCACGGTTTACAACTTACGAAAAACGGGATACACCTGGAACAGAGACGATTGAAAAGGTCTGTCAACTTCTCAACTGTTCTCCGACTCAATTGGTGAAAAACGTCCTCTATCAGACAGTTTATGATAATGGTATAACGGTGTTAGTTCTGGTGAGCATCCGAGGCGATCAGGAAGTTAATGAAGTTAAGTTGCAAAATGAATTGACCAAATTAGCTTCTGAATATGCTGCTAAAACTATTATTAGTTTGAATGTACCAAATGTAGAAGCCCAGCAAGCATGGACAGCTAAATCTCTACCTTTAGGCTACATTGCGCCAGATATCGCAGATGAGTATATTAACGCCAACAAACAGATCCATCCCAAGTTTTTGCGTTTAGTGGATCAAACAGCCGTTGATTTAAAAAACTTTGTTACAGGCGCGAATGAAGCTGGCTATCACGTAGTTGGTGCTAATTGGGGTGAGCATTTTAAGCTGCCAAGGTTAGTAGTAGATATACGTAAAGCAAGACCAGGCGATCGCGCCATCCATAACCCAGAACAAACCTTACAAAGCGCCCGTGGAATTGAAGCAGGTCATATTTTCCAATTAGGTACTAAATATTCCCAAGCGATGGGTGCAACTTATACCAATGAACAGGGTGAAGAAAAGCCGCTATTTATGGGTTGTTTTGGCGTGGGCGTATCGCGGTTAGCCCAAGCTGCCGTAGAACAATCTTACGATAAAGATGGGATTATTTGGCCAGTTGCGATCGCACCTTATCACGCGATCATTACAATTCCGAACATAAAGGATGCTCAACAAATCGAAATCGCCCAAAAACTTTACACAGAACTCAATCAGGCGGGAATTGAAACCCTACTAGATGACCGCGATGAACGGGCTGGAGTAAAATTTAAAGATGCTGACTTGATTGGCATCCCTTATAGGATTGTAACCGGACGGGCGATCGCTAATGGCAAAGTTGAAGTTGTAGAAAGAGCCACCCGCAACTCTCAAGAAATTGTCATTGAGGAAGTTACAGCCACACTCAAACAGTGGATTACCGCCGCCATTCAGGTAAAAAATTAAACGCAAAGTTTTACGCAAAGCTTCGCAGAGGAATAAACATTTTACTTTTAATTCCTCTGCGTTGTAAATTTCATCTCTAAAAAGAATGAGATTTACATAATTTGGTAGGTGACGGATTATCAATAGAAATTCTAAAATTAAATCAGGGACTTGCAAAATTAAAAATAATTGCCTTTTGAGGCATAAAGTCTCCTCTAGGTAGGTAGTGGGAAACTCTTCAGTTATAAGTATCGTCCTTAACCAGGCTGCTCCTCAATAACTACCATATCAGCCCTCAGTCAGGAAGGTTTTGAACATGAAAGACCAACAAGGATCTAATCGTATTTCTTCAGGCGCAATTGCGGCCGTTTCAGCAGTGGTTGTAGCGGTGGGTGGCGGTGTGGCTTGGTTTACTTCCCAATCCAACAATACCCCCACACCTCCAAACCCCTCTGGGCGCATCGAACAGCCAGCACAGCCATCAACTAGGCAGCCAGCTAATGAGCAAACCCCGAATGTTTATTGGCTCAGATCAAATAACAAAAATGTTGCTTTAGTCCCCCAACCTGTTAGAGTCGCTTCTATACGACCCAACCAGCCATTAGAAGCAGCTTTTCAAAGTTTGTTAGCAGGCCCAACAGAAGGGACAGATTCTACAACTATCCCCAAAGGAACTAAGCTTTTGGGGCTGAAGACGGAAAATGACGAAGTTCACGTTAATTTATCTGAAGATTTTACCAGTGGTGGTGGTAGCACATCAATGATGGGCCGCGTGGGACAAGTTGTTTATACTGCGACAAGTTTAAATCCCAAAGCCAAGGTGTACATTGACGTGAACGGCAAACCGTTAGATGTTTTGGGCGGTGAAGGTGTAGAGTTACAACAGCCACTAACTCGTGAAAGCTTTCAGAAAAATTATCCGCTTTAGTCATTGATCATTGGTCATTAGCAAAGGACAAATGACATAGACGCCCGGAGGGCGGCTTCCCGTTCGCGTAGCGTCTCCGAAGGAGAAGGGTAGGACAAAAGACCTAACGTTTGCCATTTAACACACGAAAATTACGGGCTTGCTCCTCTAACCTTGTGGCGAGGCGATCGCAAACCCGATTACACAAATCAAAAATCATTTCATCTTCCACCCGGTAATAGGCGCAAGTTCCTTCACTGCGGCGGCTAAGGATACCTGCTTGCCACATTACCTTCAGGTGTTTTGACACATTTGCCTGAGAAGTCTGTGTTGCCTCTACCAACTCTTGCACGCATTTTTCTTCATCCCGTAATAAGTGGAGCAGCCGCAGACGCATCGGCTCACTTAACAGACTGAAGTATTCAGCTACTTGTTGCACCACTTCTGGTGGTAAAGGCAACGTTTGTTTCATCAGGATTAACCCGCAAGGACTGAAGTTTTAACAATGAATCATTTGGGATGACTCATTTCATATATAGATTAATACTTAATCAGGGTTAATTCGCATCAAAGGTTGACCATATTCTACAGCGTCGCCATTTTGGAGAAGAATTTCCATCACCTGTCCAGAGACTTCGGCTTCGATTTCATTCATCAGCTTCATGGCCTCAATGATACAGACTGTTTGACCCTTACGGACGCGATCGCCCACTTCCACAAATGCTGCTTCCCCCGGCGCAGGAGCGCGGTAAAACGTTCCCACCATTGGGGAAGGCACTTCTACTAATCTCTGATCAATGGTTGAGGGGGCATTTACTGACAACTGCAATTGTGTGCTAGTACCAGTATTCTCAAACATACGAGATGTGGACACCTCTGTTACCTGACTCGTGTTCACCTGGTTTCCCCCAGACGAACCCGGTGTCGAGCCAGAACCCACCACACCGCCGAAGGTCGTTTGACCTACCGACAACATCTGATTGCTGACGCTCACAGCCTTACGAACCGTTAGTTCAAAATCATCGCTTTTGAGCGTTACTTCTGCAATATCTGTTTGTGCGATAGTTGCCAGTAGTTGGCGGATTTCATTAAAGTCCAATGGCACAGTTTTTATTACCTCGACCTATCCGTAAATGAGCATCTTAAGTGTGGCAGGGATTAAATCCCTATGTAGGGATTTCCATCGGGACTTGCATCTCCATAGAGATGAAAGTTATTCCCTGCTAATATACTTATCTTCCTGGGTATCAACTTTGATGCGTTCTCCTTGAGAAATAAACAAAGGAACCATCACAACTGCACCAGTTTCTAGAGTTGCTGGTTTTGACCCACCAGTAGCAGTGTCACCTTTTAAACCTGGATCTGTTTGTATAATTTCCAGAACCACAGACTTAGGCAATTCTACTCCCAGCACCTGGTCGCCCCACTTAATAACTTCAGCTTCCATACCTTCCTTCAGGTATTTGACGCGATCGCCAATTTGTGCGCGGGTCAATCTGCCTTCTTCGTAGGTTTCCATATCCATAAAGACGAACTCATCGCCCTCTTTATAGGTATGCTGCATCGTACTTTTTTCTAGAGTAGCTTGGGGCACTGTTTCCCCAGCTCGGAACGTTTTTTCCATCACGTTCCCAGTCTGGACATTTTTTAGCTTAGTTCGCACAAAAGCGGAACCTTTACCTGGCTTGACATGTAGGAATTCAAGCACTCGCCATACAGACCCATCTAATACAATTGAAACACCGGGTCGAAAGTCGTTACTGGAGATCATGAAACTTTCAAATTTTGGAAGACAATCGGCATTTATTGTACCCTTCTGGAGTCGTCATTGGATATTTGTCATTTGTCATTTGTCATTTATCATTAGTCATTTGCCATTTATCCTCCGCCCTTAACGTGGGAAGATTATTGATGGGTTACGTCCCAATACCGTTCGGTTAAGGAATTTTTTAGTTGAGGCAGGCAGGGAGGCAGTTCGGGAAGAGAAACTGTTCTTGAGAGAAGAATTACTGAACAATAACCCTCTTTCCTCCCCTGCTTCCCCTGCTTATCCGAACAGTATTGGGTTACGTCCAGTCAACAATTCAATGCTGCATTTGAGTTATCCCATGCTTAACTTATTAAAATCCTGGCTGAAGAACAGCCTAATGGCAATACTGCTGGTAACAATATTTTTAGGCATAACTACAGCTGGGTGGACTCCCTCCAGTAGCGCCGCGCTGCCAGCCGGCAACGCAATTACCGACGGTAAGGCTTTGTTGCGGTATGCACTCCCGATAGATAACAAACCTGTACGGCAACTACAAGCCAGTTTAGAGGACATCTCTGCCCAACTGCGGGCAAATCGGCGGTGGGGTGCTATTTCCAAGGACATCAGCAAAGCATCCCGAATTCTCGATAAACCCTCCCAAATATTAACAAGCGTTCCCGCAGAACGCCAACCCCAAGCCGAAGCTTGGATTACCGAGTTGAAATCTGGGGTGGGTAAATTAGAAGAATTGGCAAAGAGCAAAGATAAAGAACAAATTCTCCAAGAGAGAGGCAAACTTCTTAATCTAGTTACTCAGCTAGAAGAGTCAATGGTGAAAGAATTCCCCTTTGAAGTGCCTGCCCAGTACAGCAACCTGCCACAACTTAAAGGTCGTGCCACTGTAGAAATGAAAACTAACAAAGGTGATTTGACCCTGGTAGTAGATGGTTATAGTGCCCCTGTCACTGCTGGGAATTTTGTAGATTTGGTGCAGAGGGGTTTTTATAATGGCTTAGAGTTTACCCGTTCTGAAGAATCTTACTTTCTGCAAACTGGAGATCCCGTCGGCAAAGACGTAGGTTTCATTGATCCAAATACCAAAAAATATCGTGCTATTCCCTTAGAAGTCTTAGTTGAGGGTGATAAAGAACCTACCTATGGGATTACGCTAGAACAAGCTGGTCGTTACATTGATATGCCAGTTCTGCCTTTCTCTGCTTTTGGTGCAGTGGTAATGGCTCGTCCCGAAAGTGAAGTAAATGGAGGTTCTTCACAATTCTTCTTCTTTCTCTTTGAACCAGAACTTACTCCCGCCGGACGCAACCTATTAGATGGTCGCTATGCCGTTTTTGGCTATCTCACCGAAGGCAAAGAAGTTTTGGATCAACTGAAGGCGGGTGACAAAATTGAATCGGCAAAAGTCGTTCAGGGAATAGAAAATCTGGTTGAACCGCAAGCAGCATAATAAGGGAGCAGGGAGAGATGAGGGAGATTAATTAATAACTTCTAACTCCTGTACAGACGCGATTAATCGCGTCTCCCCTGATTCAGATTCCCGGCGGTGAATATCTGATCAACTGCAACCACTAATTCTGGAAAAGTCCGTGATACAATTTGCTGATTGGCAGTAAAAACTGTTTCTTCGTAAAATCCATCTTCCAGTAGTAACACTGAAATCTTTCCTTCTATCGGATCTACAATCCAATATTCAGGAACCTCTAAGGCCGCATATTCAGATCGCTTATAGCGATAGTCCCGTTTCACCGACTCTGGACTGACCACCTCGACTATTAGTAACGGGGGAGACTGAAATACTGCCGAGGCATTCAACAATTCTCTGGCTTGTTCCACTGTCACTACACACAAATCAGTCAACCTAGATTTATTTCTACCCGTTCTCACCCCACTTTCCCGAAAACTCAGCCAAGGTGAACTGCAACGTTTGATTTCTGCATCTAGTAATTGCTCAAGAAATTTGGCAATCAGAAAATGTTCAATAGTAGGTGGGTTCATTAGCTCTAGCTTGCCATCCACCAGTTCATAATTGGAACCGTTACCATCATCATAGGTTAAGTACTCCTCAAATGTGATGCTGGTTACTGGTGTTGTTACCATCCCAACTGACTCCTAGACGATACCCTTATATTAAACAGTAAAGCAAATCATCAGTTTTCTTAGTAATTTTGCAACGCGGAAAACCGATTGTGAACAGTAAGTTATCTTCTCTACAAGTACAAGAGATTGGTGAACAAGGTCTTTTAGAAAGATTGCAGCGTTTCTGTCCACCAGAAATGATTGGGGATGATGCGGCAGTACTTGTGACTGCACCAGAGCAATCTTTGGTGGTGACAACAGATGTGCTGATTGATGGCGTGCATTTTAGCGATGTTACCACTTCCCCAGAAGATGCTGGTTGGCGGGCTGCTGCTGCCAATTTATCAGATTTAGCAGCAATGGGTGCTTCTCCATTAGGAATCACTGTCGGGTTAGGACTACCCAGTGGACTTAGGGTTAGTTGGATAGAACGCTTGTACCAGGGAATGACAGAATGCCTGCAAAAATACAATACTCCAATTGTCGGGGGTGATGTCGTGCGATCGCCCGTGACTACTCTGGCAATTACCGCTTTTGGTCAAGTTAAGCCTAGTCAAATTATCCGCCGTTCTGCCGCTGTTGTTGGAGATGCGATCGTCGTTACAGGTGTTCATGGAGCCTCAAGAGCTGGTTTAGAACTGCTCTTGCATCCCAAATTAGGACAAGACCTCAACGACGAAGAAAAAACGGCTCTAATCCGCGCCCACCAACGCCCACAGCCACGATTAGATGTCTTACCAATCCTCTGGAAAATTTTAGCATCCCCATGCCCCATGCCCAATGCCCCATGCCCCATGCCCATTGCTGGTATGGATAGCAGCGATGGTTTGGCAGATGCAATTATCCAAATCTGCCGCGCCAGTGGTGTTGGTGCTGTGCTAGAACGCAGGCAAATTTCCTTACCAGCAACTTTTGGCCATTGGCTAACACAAGAGCAAGCACTAGAATATGCTCTATACGGTGGCGAAGACTTTGAATTAGTGCTGTGCTTGCCACAAAAACTAGCATCAGCCTTAGTGGAACATCTTGGTCAAGGTGCTGCGATCGTGGGAAAGATTACATCAGGATCAACAGTACTATTGCACGACGAACAAAAAAAATTCCCTGACCAAGTTCTGAGTCTCAGCCAGGGATTTCAACATTTTGGTCAATAGTCCTACCCTGCGGGAAGCCGCTAGCGCGTCTATGTCATTTGTCCTTTGTTATTTTTCTAATGACCAACGACTAATGACTAATGACTAATTATTGCCACTTCGCGGCTACTAATTCTGCCAAATCCAAAACTCGTTGGCTATAACCCCACTCATTGTCATACCACGCCATAACTTTTACTAGGTCATTGCCCATAACCAAAGTCAAGCTAGCATCAACAATTGAAGAAGCATCACTACCTTGATAATCGGAAGATACCAGTTCTAGTTGGCTATAGTCTAAAATGCCTTTGAGTGGCCCTTCGGAAGCATCTTTGAGAGCTTGGTTAACTTCTTCAGTAATAGTACGCTTCTCAACCTGAACTACGAAATCTACCATTGAGACGTTCGGGGTTGGTACGCGCAAGGCAACACCATTTAGTTTGCCTTTGAGGTCTGGAATAACCAGTGCCACTGCTTTTGCTGCACCAGTAGAGGTAGGTACAATGTTGATTGCTGCTGCCCTCGCCCGTCGCAAATCTCGGTGAGAAGCGTCTAGCAAGCGTTGGTCACCTGTATAGCTATGGGTGGTGGTCATCGTGCCTTTGATGATGCCGAATTTATCATTCAACACCTTGGCAATCGGTGCCAAGCAGTTGGTGGTACAGCTAGCGTTACTGATAATGTGGTGTATGTTGTGGTCATAGTCATGATGATTCACACCAACCACAAAAGTGCCATCCTCGTTTTTACCAGGAGCGGTAATCAGAACTTTCTTAGCTCCAGCATTTACATGCTTCAGCGCTCCTTCTTTGCTAGTAAATACCCCGGTTGCTTCGATAATTAGGTCAATTCCCCACTCTTTCCAGGGCAAGTTTTCTGGGTTGCGATCAGATACGCACTTAATGGTCTTACCGTTAACGATGATAGAGTTATCATCGGCACTAATCTCAGCACCCTTGATCTTCCCTAGCATTGAGTCATACTTTAGCAGGTGAGCATTGGTTCTAGGGTCTGATGTGTCATTAATAGCGACAAGATCGATTTTACTATTCTCTCTACCCACCCAGCAACGCGCAAAGTTACGTCCAATCCGCCCGAAACCGTTGATTGCAACTCTAATCACAGTGTCTTGCCCTCTGTATTTATGCTTATATGTTGATATCGTTGACCCCAATCATATCGCAAAGGGGGGGGGCACTTTTAACCATAAAGTGTTAGATCAATAAAAAAACACATAATTTATTCAGATTTGTTCGAGTAGAGATTGTTGTTAGTGATATATGATCTTACCGATTCTGGGACTAAATAACGAATTGACTGGTGTTCGCGGCAAAATTTGCGAATTAGACTTGACGAAACTCCTACTAAAGGTATATCCAAGAGTTGCCAGTGAATGGTATGTGACTGCTCCCGAAGTTGTTCCTCCACTTGCTTGCAGATTGATTTGCTTTGAGTTATAGTCTCACCACCTAGCAGTCGGGGTGCGATTAACCAATCACACATTTGTGCTAGTTCGTGTCCACGGTACCAACGGGGTAAGGTTTGGAAAGTATCCAAGCCCACAATCCAGTACCAGTGAGTATTTGGGTAAGAAGCAGATAAATCGATCAACGTGTTAATGGCATAGGAAGTCCCAGAGCGATTTGTCTCTACTAATGAGACAGTAAATGCTGGGTTGTCTTTTGTCGCTAATTGCAACATTTCCACACGATGCTCAAACAAAGCCGCTTCTTTATGAGGCGGATTTAGGGATGGTATCCAAATTACCTTTTCAAGGGATACTTGATGCAAAGCTGTCTCGGCTACGAGCAGGTGTACCCAATGAATTGGATCAAATGTGCCACCAAAAATTCCTAGTTGCTGCATCCAGTTATGCCTGGGTTTTATGCAATTGAAAAATAGTTTCATTACCAATGTACTATTGTAGTCAATTCATGCCTATACTTGATGCAATTTAAAATCAGTTTCACTAACAATGTCTTATGTAGCCAATTCCAGTAAGGTAGCCAAAAATATGTATTTGACATTACAAGAATTTCTTTCCCGATGCGACCAAAATTTTCAGAATAATCTTAAAAACAGTTCAAAAATAGTAAAAACCTCCAACCAAGGTAAAATCATTCTGGACAAGCAAAACCAGAGCAGAAATATCATCTGGGCATCAAACTTGAACATTATATAGGAGCTAGTTACGGTAAAAATCAAATTCCTGTTATGATACGCGTGTCATTTGTGATTATGGTGTGGTGTGGTGTAAAAGGAGCAAGAAATGACTAATTCTGTAGATTTTAGTGGTAGACCATTTCATTTCATTGGCATCGGTGGTATAGGTATGTCTGCTCTGGCATACGTTCTTGCCAAGCGTCAATTTCCAGTATCAGGTTCGGATCTTCGTCCTAACCACATTACGCACAAGTTGGAATCTATCGGTGCTCATATTTTTAGTAGACAAGAGGCAAGCAATCTTGAATTCTTTCGCCCTCAAGTATTGGCAAATGCACTAGTATTAAATTCACAAGAAGAATTACCTACTACTAACTCAAAACTGCCTCAAGTAATTTGTTCAACAGCAATTAACACGAATAATTTAGAATACAAAGCAGCGTTGGAATTAGGTTGTCCAATTTTACATCGTTCAGATGTATTAGCAGCTTTAATTGCCGATTACCATAGCATTGCAGTGGCAGGAACACACGGCAAAACTACAACCAGCAGCATGATTGGCTATATGCTTCTGGAAGCAGGTCTAGACCCAACGATTTTAGTAGGTGGCGAAGTCAATGCTTGGGAAGGAAATGCTCGATTGGGACAAAGCCAATATTTGGTAGCCGAAGCAGATGAATCTGATGGTTCTTTAGTAAAACACGCTCCAGAGATTGGCATCATTACCAATATTGAACTCGATCATCCTGACCATTACGATACATTAGAAGAAGTAATTGACATCTTCCAGACATTTGCTAAGAGTTGTAAAACTTTAATCGGTAGCATTGATTGTGCAACAGTGCGCGATCGCCTGCAACCTACAATCAGTTACAGCTTATACTCAGATACCGAAGCTGACTACACCGTTACTAATATTGATTATCGTGCTGATGGCACCACGGCTCTAGTTTGGGAAAGAGGTAAAGCTTTGGGCGTGTTGAAATTGCGGCTGCTAAGTCGGCACAATCTCAGCAATGCCTTAGCAGCAGTAGCTGTTGGTCGGGTTTTGGGCTTAGAATTTGGAGAAATTGCCAAAGGTATCGCCACCTTTGAAGGAGCAAGACGCCGCTTTGAATTCCGGGGTGAAGTCGATGGTATTACCTTCATCGATGACTATGCTCATCATCCCAGCGAGATTCGCGTTACTCTGGCCGCAGCACGTTTACAGGCAAGACCAGGGCAAAGAGTGGTTGCTATCTTCCAACCCCATCGCTATAGCCGGACGCTCACCTTTTTAGAAGAATTTGCCGATTCCTTTACCCATGCTGATTTGGTTGTGCTGACTGATATTTACAGTGCAGGCGAACCCAATTTAGGGCAAATCAGTGGTGAACATCTAGCGGCGGAAATTGCTAAACAGCATTCGCAGGTAGTTTATCAGCCAACTTTACCCTCAGTGTGTGAGTTCTTGCTGGAAACACTACGCCCAGGAGACTTGGCGCTGTTTTTAGGGGCTGGGAACTTGAATCAGGTGATTCCTGAAATAATTACCACACTTTGCGAACCTGCTAAAGCCACATCTTAAGTAGAAGCTTTGCGAGGTTTTATTTCTGAGCAAAGCGCTCGTCTAACAAAGGTTACATAGGTTAACTCTATTACCGGATCTTTTCGGTAAATAAATGTAAAAATTTTACCTAAACAAAGTAAAAATGACCATTTCCCAGGCAGCTGGAAACGTCTGCACAGTTTCTGCTTTGAATACAAAGAAACACCAAACGGCTAATTCGGTGGACAATGAAGTAATTTACTTACCCAGTACTGATTGTGCAATCAAGTCTCAGGCTTCTTTGTCAGCTTTTACTTCCTATAGAGTTGGGGGAGCAGCTGATTTGTATGTTGCGCCCCGAAACTTAGAAGCACTGCAAGCGAGTCTTAAATACGCAAAAGAACGTGATTTAAAGGTGACAACTCTGGGAGCAGGTTCTAACTTGCTAGTGAGCGATGGGGGTATACCAGGCTTAGTCATTGCTACTCGTCATCTCCGCTTCAGCAACTTTGACCCCCAAACCGGTCAATTAACCGTTGCTGCTGGAGAATCAATTCCTAGCTTGGCATGGGCGGCAGCAGAATTAGGGTGGCAAGGATTGGAGTGGGCTGTTGGTATCCCTGGAACAGCAGGAGGTGCCGTGGTAATGAACGCAGGGGCACATAATAGTTGTATCGCAGATATGTTAGTTAGCGCCCAGGTACTTTCACCCGATGGTACGCTGGAAACTCTTACCCCAGAACAATTAGGTTATAGCTACCGGACTTCATTATTGCAAGGTGGCGATCGCATAGTCACCCAAGCCACCTTACAACTTACGCCAGGTGCCGACCCAGCAAAAGTTGTGGCAATTACCAAAGAACACAAAAAGCATCGGTTAAGCACCCAACCATACAACTTCCCCAGTTGTGGGAGTGTGTTCCGCAACCCCAAACCTTACAGTGCTGGCTGGTTAATTGAACAAACTGGTCTGAAAGGCTACCAAATTGGTGGAGCACAAGTAGCACTACTCCATGCTAATTTCATCGTTAACCGGGGTGGGGCAAAAGCTAGTGATATCTTCTGTCTCATTCGCCACATCCAACATCAAGTACAAGAACGTTGGTCTATTAATTTAGAGCCAGAAGTCAAAATGCTCGGAGAGTTTCAAGGTGCGTGTTGAAACTTTTATTTCAGGGAATGGGGACTGGGGAAGAAACTTAATGCCTTATTTCCTATTCCCCAATCCTTGCTACCTACTTCCTATTCAAAAATCCATTAATTATTGGTAAAAAAAGAGGCAAATTACTTACCGCATCTATAATTGAATTTGATTTGTTATTCAACGCATAAGCGTACAAATAATTATGACAGGTAAAGGACAAGGATTCGGCTTTGGCTTAGGGAAAATGAAGGAACTGGCTGAAGCTTTTAAGAAAGCGCAGCAAGTTCAAGAAGGCGCAAAGCGACTCCAAGAAGAATTGGAGCAAATGGAGATTCAAGGAGAATCTGGCGGTGGCCTGGTCAAGGTGATTGTCAGTGGGAACCAAGAACCCAAGCGAGTGGAAATTTCTCCAAATGCTCTAGGGGAAGGTGCAGAAGTACTTTCTGATCTAGTGACAGTGGCGATGAAAGAAGCCTACAACAAGTCCACAGCAACAATGCGGGAACGTATGGAAGAATTGACCAGTGGACTGGAACTTCCTGGATTTTAGTCATTTGTCACTGGTCATTGGTCAAATGACAAATGACTCTTGACAAGAACAAAAATATCTATGGCTTACAAGCTGTTATTTGTCTGCTTAGGTAACATCTGCCGATCGCCATCGGCAGAAAACATTATGAATCATCTAATTGAGCAGGCTGGCTTGAACGAACACATCCTATGTGACTCAGCTGGTACATCTAGTTATCACGTTGGTAGCCCACCTGACAGACGCATGAGTGCTGCGGCTGCTACAAAGTTGGGAATTAAACTGCGTGGTCGAGCACGCCAGTTTCAAAAGTCAGACTTTCAAGACTTTGATTTAATTTTAGCGATGGATCAAGAAAATTATGAGAACATTCTCACTCTTGATCAAACTAAGCAGTATCAGCATAAAGTGCGTTTGATGTGTGAGTTTTGCTCTCGACACACTTTAAAAGAAGTTCCAGACCCCTATTACGGTGGTCAAGAGGGATTTAATCAGGTTATTGATTTACTGATTGATGCTTGTGAAGGTCTGCTCACAAAAATTAGGAGTTAGGAGTTAAGATTTTTGGCGTTGCTAATTCCATGTATGAAAATGATTTTGCATAATACCAAAATCCTTGTAGAGACGTAGC